>JAJFMB010000056.1 GCA_021772355.1 Chlamydiota bacterium
ACTAGCATAACCAATGCAACTGCTAAAGGCTTTCTCAAAACCATGCCTTTACTATCAGAGGTGGGGCCCATAGTTACACTCAACCGAAGTGATGAGCTTGACTCATCGCTGAGGTTGAGTCTAGTGTCGGCTTTAGCCGGCACTATGAGTGACAACAAATCTTTTAACCAAAGAAGCTGGAGTTCGGAAGTATTAGCTATTTCCGGAAAATCGTCGGAAACTTATAAAAACAAGACGCCTAGCAAATACTAAATGTGAACTCTTAATTCAAACTTAAGTCTTCCGGGATCATAGAGAGAGAGGCGTATTTGCCGCCCATATTGAGAAGTAGTTCTTGCCAGAGCTTCTCTGGTTTGACTTCAAAGATAAAGTGCTTATCTGCAGGGTGAAGAAACCAGTGGCCGTCGAGAAACTCTCTTTCGAGAAGACCGGAACTCCATCCGCTGTAACCAAAGCAAAGGTGGATGTGAGGGCCTACCTGATCGGTGATAGCTTCCTGGAGAAATTGAATATCCCCACCAAGGTAGACGTTGTCGCACACTTCCATTGTTTGGTTGGGGATTTTTTCGCAGTCGTGGAGAAGCATCATTTGGTTAGTCTGGACAGGTCCTCCAGCGCGAATATTAATGAAGGGATTGGCTAAATTACTAAGACTCACAATTTCGTCGGGGATATCGAGATCAAGGTTTTTGTTGATAATAAGGCCAAATGAGCCATTTTGATTGTGCTCGCAAATCAAAACCACACTGCGAAAGAAAATTCCTGATTCAATTTCCGGTGTGGCAATTAAAAAGGTACCTTGCTTGATTTGCGAATAAGGGACTTGTTCCATATTACCTTGTCATTTCGTACGTGCATAATTCGGTTTGCTTCACTTCGCAGTTTATAAGTTGTTGATTATACATGCGTAATGATTCTTCCAATGTATTAACCCGTCTTAGTAGTTCGGCAAAAACTTTAGCAAACTCATGGTCCTCCACTAGGCAGCCATAGGATGGAGAACAACTAGTTTTATCTAATATCATAGACACTCTGGAAAGTGAAGTTGAAATTTGATTGATCTCATCATTAAAGAAGTTGCGGAATTCTTGTGGAGTACACAGTTTTTGTAAGAGGTTGAGTCGACGAGCTCTCATTCGCTGCCACCCCTTATCTAGGTGGAATAAGATGCCGTAATGGGTGATATCGTCCATGATCGTCTCTGCTTTACTGACTACCGAGGTGGTACGTAGATAGAAATCGTCGTCAAATAGAAGACGGCCAATACTACCATCGCCATTACTTATTCTGCTGGTAATAGAATTTACCTGAGCAGCGGCTGTAGTGAAATGATCAATAGCCTCATCAATGGAGCTCCATTTTTTATTTACATTGCCGGTTATTGTGTTCACATTAGCGGCCATGGAGGAGATGTCGTTAATGGTACGGTCTATCGTTTCCCATTTTCCGTTAATATTTTCAACAAGCTCGTTTGTGGTACTAAATGTGCTGGCAATTTTTTGCCACATATTGAGATCTTTCATTTCTCTTAGGGTAGAAGTTATGGTGTCTAGTGCGACTCCAACCTTATCAGCGATATGGGAAAATTCCTTAAATGCCTCTTCTACGGATCCTGATTCTTCGGCATAGAGGATTTCGTCGGTAATATTGACGAGTTTTTCTCCGGACATTAGGGGATGAGGGGAAATTTCGACGGATTTTTCTCCTAAAAGACCGGAGGTGCGCGCTGCAATACTATCGGTATTGAAAACATTTACCCGAGAATCTACAACAAGTTTTAATTCATAGACATAGACGTAACCTTCATGTCCGCGTCGGTGAGAGATGGCAGCGGGAATTTCTGTAATCTCAACGACTTCTCCCACGGGTTTTCCGGCAAAGCTGACACGAGTACCGATATTTACTTTATCAATATTTGCGAAGCGTACGCGAATGATTTTACCTTCATCCCCTACAGAAGGATGCAAAAATAGGACGATAAAGGTGATGATGGCGCAAGCGGCAATTACAAAAAGGCCAATCATAATGTTCTTCGTCTGATCAATCATCTTTTTTACGGTACTCCTTCTTTATCGTTGACAGCTCTTCGTATGAGACTGCGGCATTTTCGAAAAATGCTTTTATCAGGGGATCATCTATATGTAAAAACTCCTCTTTAGGAGCGATTTGGTGTATTTTTCCATCGTGGTGAAAGGCTAAGCGATCACCCACTTCCATTGCAGAACGTATATCGTGCGTTACGACAATACTTGTCGCCTGTAGCTCTTGCTGAGTTGCTTGGATAAGTTTGTTAATTTGCATGGCAGTGATGGGGTCAAGTCCTGTCGTGGGCTCATCGTAGAGGATGATGCGCGGTCGGTAAACGATCAGTCTAGCTAGAGCCGCGCGTTTGCGCATTCCACCTGAGAGGTCGGAAGGCATTTTTCGTTGAGTCCCTTCAAGGCCGACGATGGTTAAGGCGTGTGTAACGCGTTCATGGATCTCTTTTTCTGAAAGATTGCTCTCATGCTGGCGTAAATAAAAAGCAGTGTTTTCTAGAACGTTCATAGAGTCAAAAAGAGCGGCACCTTGAAATAGCATTCCCATATTTTTTACAGAACGATGGCGGATACTATGAGGAATATCAGTAATGCGTACACCGTTTACTTCGACATAACCTTGATCCGGAGTTTCGATGCCAATCATCTGCTTGAGTAAAACACTTTTTCCAACACCGGAGCGCCCGAGAATGACAACGGTTTCTCCTTCATAGACATCAAGATTGAGGTGTTTTAAGACCGCAAAATGTCCATATTTTTTGCAGAGGTCGCGGATGATAATGGCCGGTTTTTTTTCCATCAGGTCCATCCCGCGATAAAATTACTGAAATAGGTATAGGAGGTAT
>JAJFMB010000057.1 GCA_021772355.1 Chlamydiota bacterium
GCGAGAGATATCCACTCCTTTTTCTCCACTCACAATTTTTTGATACTCCTCCGGATCCTCTTCCTTCAGATTAATCATATGGAATTCCAGATCCTCTAAGAATTGCTCTTCTAACTCCAACACTCTTTTATTCACTGCCAACTCAAGACGCTCCGTCAAAATTTCTAATTTCTCCTGCTCTGTTTTACCACTTACTGAATGGCCCTCGATATCCTCAGTAAAAAAATTCTCTTCAGTTTTACACATCCTTTCTAGGTCTTTACGCTCCTGATCAGTCAAACTTCCCCCATTTTTCACTTTCATTTTGAGGTTCTTTAAAGCTTGTTGCATTTCACGTAAATTGGTTTCTCCATTTGTATAGCCGTGAATCGCTCCCCCTCTGTTTACCCCGGACAAGACCTTTCCATCAGCATCACTATGAACGTCTCTTCTAAGGTTAACGTGTGCTGAAACATCTTCTTTTGCAGTCTTTGGAAAATCTGTCTTCTTATTTACTGTATTTCGTTGATAGCATCTGCGGCTAGCATCTGGCGCCTTCCAAGTTTTCCCACTATTCACTGCTGCGTCAATTGAGTTTTGTTTCGACTCAAGATGATTCAACAACGCCCTCTCTTGCTTGATCTTGCGCTCAAACATCTTCTTATTTTTTGTGTTCGCTTTTCCTAGGGCTTGACTTCTCCTATTTATTTTGTCCAATTTTTCTTGATAAAATTTAATTTTTTCTTTTTTCTTCTCTATTTTTCCCAGGTTATTTCGTTGCGCCATTTGCATCGTATCCGCACGTTTACTCTCTTCGGCTCCTAAGACGTTTCCGTCTTCATCCTTAAATTCCATAACACGTGTTGATCCCTCATCAACAGCTGCAGACTTTATACTCGCGCTATCAGCTTCTTCAGCTGCACGATGTGCTTCATCACTAAATATTTCAAAGGAAGAATCAGAAGACACGCTATCTCGAGAAGCTGTGCTGCCCAACGATTCTGTGGAGGACCGAGGAGTTAAACTGACCATGGAAGCGGAAGAAGGAGTTCTCGTTATTTGTGCATCAGCAAAGACCCGCACTGCCTTTTCACTAGTAATTTTAGTTTGTTCATTGCCCTCAAGTCCCTTACCCCCTTTTTCACGCAAAGAGGCGTCTTCAATCCTCGCCTGAGGAGGGATTACATTTTTATTAGTCCTTCCTATTCCTGTCATAATATAACACTATAGTATAATTATCATCGTTTAATTAATTATAACACATGTTAATTAATATTTATTAATCGATTTTTATTAACAATTAAACTAAAGCCACCATGAAAAGCTAAAAGTAGGTTCTAATACCCTCCTATCTATTTGTTGCTATGGATCTTAAGAAGATTTTAACAGTAAACGAAACCACCCCTAATTGCAGGTACACGAGATTTCGTGTTGCCAAAAAAGTAATCGCTTCTTATAATTTCCCTTTTTTACGGGCTTAAGATGTGCGGGTGTAGCTCAGTGGTAGAGCATCACGTTGCCAACGTGAGGGTCGTGAGTTCGAATCTCATCACCCGCTATCTTCAACCCTTCTTAGCTAAGAGGTACCTTTGTCTACTGCATCCCAAGAATTCAAAAATGATAATCTTTCCATTCAAACTTCGCGCGAGCCCGGTTGTCGAGTAAAATTCGACATCAACGTGAGCCCTTTAGCTGCAGAAGCCGCTTATCGCAAGGCGATAAAAAATATTAAAAAAGAAGTTTCCTTACCTGGCTTCCGAAAAGGGAAAGCTCCTGATGCTATTATCTTGCAAAACTACGATAAGCATATTGATAGTGAATGGCGCGATCTCATAGTCAAAACAGCATTCCAGGAAGCATTAGATCTGACAAAGATCTATCCGCTAAATGAAAATAGCGTCAAGCGACCAAACTTAAAATCTGCTTCTCGTGAAGAGGGTTGCGAGTTGACTATTGAAATGGAAGTCATGCCGGAAATTCCTCAGGTCGACCCAAAAGACATGACTCTAACAAAACCTAAGCGTAAAGATATCGTTCAAGAAGATGTTGATAATGCCATCATGGATTTGCGCTTGCATCACGCCGAGTGGGCTGATGTAACGGATAGAGAAGTGCAAGAAGGCGATTATGTCGACCTCGATGTCGATAACATAGACGATCCGGAAAATCCTCTTTGCCGCGATATGCGTTTCGAAGCTTCCAAGGGGAAAATGGGTAACTGGATGCTAAAGCTTGTCCTTGGCAAACAGATCAATGATGTCGTTGAAGGTACAAGCGAAAAAGAAACAGCAGCTGATGCCGATGCAGACTTTAAACCTACAAATTGCCGCATCACAATCAAAAGCATTAGAACCCCGCAACTTCCTGAACTCAACGACGAATTTGCAGCGAAAGTGGGACTTAAGACCATCGATGAACTCAAATCAAGAGTTGAAGAAGACCTTAATAAGCAGTCCGACGAGCTTGTGCAAACAGCTCTGCGCACTCAGGCAGAACAGTTCTTGGGACAGAACTACGACTTTGACATTCCCTTATCTCTATTCGAAGGCGAAAAGAAAAGCCGTTTGCAACGCATACAGCAGCTTAAACAGAAAGCAACACCTGAACAAATTGTAAAGCTAGAAGAAAAATACACAGACGAGAGCGTATCTCACGATGTTCTAACATCCTTGCGCCTCTTTTTCTTAACTCGAAAAATTGCCGATGACAACAAAATCCAAGTCTCTCAAGATGAAATAATGCAAGAAATGATGCAGCATCTCTACAACCCTCAATCCGGCTTAATCGACCCTTCCATGGAAGCGGATGAAATTCGCTCCAAACTCTATTTAAATATTCTTGACCGCAAGATCAAAGACTTCATTGTCGATAACGCAAATATCAAGTAATATTCTTGTATGAACCGATTTCTTCGTGTGCTCTTAGAGATTTAATAGTTAAACTTAGGAGTACACTGCCGAATACCGTTTCATTTCTTTTTAAGAACAGACATAGGAAGCGATTCTCTATCGAAAACACTTGACCCACTAATAATCGGAAGATTATAAAAAAAAGAAGCCGAAAACTTTGAAGGAGCCATGCATGAAAGAAAAAAGACCCACTCTACAGCTTACCCCCTATGTCATAGAAGATACCGGTCGTGGCGAACGCTCGATGGATATTTATTCCCGTCTGCTTAAAGATCGTATTGTCTTTCTCGGCTCTGAAATTAATGATCACATCGCAAACATCGTAGTTGCCCAGTTGCTCTTCCTAAGAATGGAAGATCCTAAAAAAGATGTACATATTTACATCAACTCTTTAGGCGGCTACATCACAGCCGGTTTGGCTATTTACGACACGCTTAAATGGTTGGGATGTAATGTTAATACCTACTGCATCGGACAAGCATCTTCAATGGGAGCTTTGCTCCTAGCAGCAGGAACGAAAGGGCACCGGTTTGCTCTCCCAAATAGCCGAATTATGATCCACCAACCTTACGGTGGTGTGGGAGGAACATCAGCTGATGTAGCTATCCAAGCAAAAGAAATCATCAACCTAAAAAAACGGCTCAATGAAATCATGGCTGAATGCACCGGACAATCAATTGAACGCATTACTGAAGATTCTGAACGCGACTTTTATTTGAGCCCGTTTGAAGCGAAAGAGTATGGTATCATTGACGAGGTCATCATGCCTAAAAAACAAGAAGAGAAAAAATAATCCTCTACTGAAGAATCGATGTTGATCCCGTTTACTCTAAGGATGCAACACAAGACGTGAAAATAAGGAATTCGAGTATGACAAATCAATCAGCACAAAAAGAAATTGCAACATGTTCATTTTGCGGTCGCACAGAAGATGCTGTTGAAAAGCTAATATCTGGACCAAATGTTTACATTTGCGATAAATGCGTAAAACTCTGCTCGGGTATCCTAGAAAAAAAAACAACGACTCATCACGAAATTAATCTCCTTAAACCAAAAGAGATTAAAGAAAGGCTTGACCAGTACATCATTGGACAGGAAAATGCCAAACGAACCATCTCAGTAGCAGTTTATAATCATTATAAACGCATCCAGGCTCTCAGCAAAGAGCAAGATGTCGGCTTTAGCAAGTCCAATGTCCTATTGATGGGTCCCACCGGCTCAGGGAAAACTTTAATAGCTAAAACACTGGCAAGTATTTTGGATGTACCCTTTACGATTGCCGATGCAACAACATTAACTGAAGCTGGTTATGTCGGTGAAGATGTGGAAAATATCATTTTACGCCTCGTCCAAGCTGCAGATTATGACGTGGACCGCGCCGAACATGGAATCATTTACATCGATGAGATCGACAAAATCAACCGCACAACTGCAAATGTATCCATAACTCGAGATGTTTCCGGAGAAGGTGTTCAGCAAGCGTTACTAAAAATTGTTGAAGGAACGATTGCAAATGTACCGCCCAAAGGAGGGCGCAAACACCCTAACCAAGAGTACATCAAAGTCAACACAGAAAATATTCTCTTTATCGTGGGTGGAGCTTTTGTCAATCTTGAAAAGATAATCTCAAAACGCCTTGGACAAACCACCATTGGTTTTGGTGGAAAAGACAAAAGAAGTCACGACCGTATAGCATCCGATCAAAAAAGTTACCTTTTCTCTAAATTAGAAGCAGAGGACCTCATACAATTCGGCATGATCCCGGAATTTGTGGGACGCTTTAATAGCCTTGCAAACTGTAATGAACTGTCAGTGGAAGATCTCGTATGCATTCTAACACAGCCCAAAAATGCCATTATCAAGCAGTACACGACGCTATTTGAACTAGAAGGCGTCAAGCTGAACTTTACAGAAGAAGCCTTGAATTGCATTGCCAAAAAAGCGATGGATGCCGGCACCGGTGCCCGTGCTCTTCGCATGATTCTAGAAAACTTGATGCGCGATATGATGTTTGATGTCCCCTCCGACGATACGATAGCGGAAATCACATTGGATCAAGATTCGGTCCTTAATGGTACTGAACCCGCGATTAAGCGCACATCTGACCAGAAGATAGCATAAAACTCCCCTCAAGGGACAAAATGAGTGTTCGCGTATTGGATTTACAAAACCTCTCCCATGAAGAGGCATTAATCTGCGCGCAAATAGTCCCTAAAGAGTTTCATCACTACCTCAAAGGAAGTCCCCCTCTCTTATTACCTGAAGCGCACGTTCTCGGAGTGGGAGTCTTCAATAATCACACACTCGAAGGGATCGCTCTTGCTCATTTTGTGCCGGGTGTCCGACAAGCTTCCATTGATTTCTTTTACTTCTCATTAGAACATGCTGCTCACTTGCTAGAAAAGATTACGCATTTACTAAAAGAGCAGGGAAATAGTGTTCTCACCTTAAAAGTGAATGGAGATTCTGAGAAAACCCGCTCTCTAATATCCTTGGCAAAACAAAAGGGATGGTCCGGCCCGCGTCCCTATCTCTCTCGTTATTACTTCGATGTACAAAACTTTCATCCCCCCTGGTTTGAACGCACTTATTCCTTTTCCAAAAATGTCACTCCTTTCTTATGGAAAGAGCGCACGCTTAAAGAGGAAAAAGACGTTTTACAATGGGCAGATCAAAGTCAGATCCCCCCTAGCGTCAGCCCTTTTTTTTGGCCCGAACCTTTAGAAAATCTTAATAGCTTAGGTTTGCGCTACCGAGATACCCTTATCGGTTGGATCGTCACCCATCGCATGGACCCTGAGACGATACGCTACACAGCGCTTTATTGTGATCCGAATCACCGTGCCAAAGGTGATATTATTAAACTCTTAATACAATCGATCAAATTGCAACAACACTCTTCCATTCCTCGCTCTCTCTTTGAGATAAATCATCAACTTGTCGAACCAAAATGGATCGACTTCGTTCAGCAGCGTCTTGCGCCTCATGCTCAGGATGTGCTTCACAAACAAATCCTTTGGACTCATCTTAATTGATTATTTATTAAGTATACTTAGTTTTGATTACATTACTTATTTATGTTATAATAATAATAGAAGAAGAGTTTTTTTATTTAATTAATAAGGATTAACTTATGCCTAATCCAATAGGCCCAGCGCCTCCTTCTCCACCGCCGGGCTCACCAATTACCGTCAATGTCACAGTTCCTTCGCAGAGTCAGGCTGCTCTCGATACTTTAGAGCAACTTAAGGCGAACGAAAAACGGCTTGGTACTTTTGCTCTTATCGACTATGTCATCAGAATTGAGGAACCATCAGAAGAGTACTACCAACAGCAAATCCAAGACCTAATCAACAGATTTTATAGTTCGAAAGCTTTTTATGTAGCAGTCGCTCAAGAATTGGAAAGTTACATTACTATAGTCGCAAGCATTTTCGATATTGAAGGACTTATCGAGGATGCTCACGATGAGCAACTAGCGCTTCATGGATCAATCACTCCTTTGATCAATGACTATAACAGCGGTACGTCGGAGGATACAAACCAAATTAATGCTGTCAACACAACACTTAACGCACTACTTGATGGTATAGATCAAGGCGCTACAGGAGCTACGCTACAAGCATTGGTAGACGCTTACAATACAGCGGTAACCAATTACACGAATCATCGAAACAGCCGCAATCCCGTCATTCAAGCATACAACAATGCTCTCCCCGGCTACGCCTCAGGTGTTCTCAATAATGCCAATGCTGTCGCTATCATCAACGACAGCTTAACTAACCTCGAGATCACCACACTCATGTCCGATCTTTTAGGAACAACAGCATTCGTCACCGAAAGAGATTTACTCCCTCCACCCCCTCCTTTAGCAGACATCCCTACAAACACCTATCCCGTTGCTGGTGATGCTCTTCTAAATCCTAGTAGTAATGTGCCGACGTTCACAGTTCCCGACCCTCCATCTGTTGTCAGTGAGTTCCTAGAGGACGTAGGCATTCCCTCTTCATTAACAACACTCTTAAAAAACATTCTGATTCTCTTTAGCACTACAAGAGGTAATTTTCTAGTCGATCCCAGTTTTTTAGATGAAATCTTACGAGGAGGCGGAAGTGCTTTAAGAGATCTCTTTATCAACGGTGCGCCCGAAATCTTTTTACAAGAATCTGTCGACACTGATGTCGCTGCGAGCGGAACAGGTGTGCAAGCTTCTGCTATGGCGCTCAACGTTCGTTCAAGCTCCTTCACCCCTTTAATCTCCAAAGAACTATTCTTAGAATCTCTTCGAAAAGAGGGAATACCTAATCCCCCATTTTTATTCGATCAAATCCTAGCCCTCACAGCAGAAGTTTTAGCTTTTAATCTGGTCAGCGCGGTGCTTCCCGGTCTTAAACTATTGGGAGATACTACAGTTGCCGGCTTCCAAAACGATTCTTATACCCGCTTAGCTCTTGGCGTCGCATTTGGTGAAAGCATTGTCGAACAAATCGAAAAAGATGAATTCCGCGCTCCCGTCTCCGTCGCTGTACGAAATGCAGCCGTCGGGCTCCCTGAAGAACAGAGCAACAATGCCATTAACTTGTTAACAGGAATCGTCAATTCAAACTTACTGAATGTTGCTTTCACATTGATCACGAGCGCACTCGGAATAGATGGTCTTCCGGCACAAGTCCTTCGTCAAGTTGAAGGCTTGCCTGCAACAGAGCTCTTACTCGCAACCGCGGGGGGAAGTCTGACTATTAATGATGTCTTATCCCAATCCCTCTCCGTTCTACAACTTAAATTAGAACTTCTCGAGCGCGCTGAGGAACTAGGTCTCGATAGAGATGACGCCGCAAACCGCATCAACACCGCTATTGACGAACTCCTTGCTAGCGGCCCCTTTGTTACTGAAGCAGACCTCCGAAAAGCGGCTCTAGAACGCTTTCTCGCGCAAGGATTTAGCCCGGACGAAGCAGAAATCCTCGCCGGTGAAACAACTCGATTTACACGCGGTGAAATCGATAGAGCTGCAGCAGAAGCTTCTGTTGCTAAAGATCAAATTACAACAGAAACGATTAACGCAGCACTTGACCGAGCGTTTGGAAAAACAGATGCACGCGGCCGTATCAATAACGCCTTGGATCGCGTCTTGGATGCAAGCGCCTTTTCAGGTTTGCGCGGATTTCGCGAAGCCTCCATTAATGAACTTGTCAAAGATGGTTTTCCTATTAGCAGTGCCACCAATGCCGTCAATGCTGTCATACAAGAGATCGCACCAAGACCGGAATTTTCTCTCGATGCCGTCAACACCAATTTGTTAACAGCTTCTGTCACCGCCGGAATTGGAGGAGGTGACGACGCAAGTAACATTGCGGAAAACATCGTCTCAGCTGCAGTTTCTGCAAATCCCGCCTCAACAGATCAGCTAAGAGATAACCTCAGAACAGCCCTTACCGGAGCAGAGATTGAAAATGCCAACGGCATAGCCGCCAACGCTGTGATCACTACAGACTCCGACACTATTCCCGATATCAACGATGCCCGTCTAAACACTACGGCAAGCATCAATGAATTACTCGATCCCGTCGTAGGAAGTAAAAATGCACAAATCGCCGGTAGAGCAACAAACGTCCTCTTCTCTATTGGGGATAAGTACAGTGATCAAATTCCAGTGCTTGATGATAATAATACATCTCTCCTCGATACGTTTAAAGCTTTGGTTAAGGAAGACTCTGACCAAAAAATTGTGATCGGACCTTCTAAGGCTCATTCGGAACTTGGTATGCAAACGGAAAAAATCGATTTCCCACCTATAAGAGGATAAGCAACGTATGTCATTTAATAAATGACCGAAGTTAATAACAAATTAATAAAACAATCCTTCTAGGGTATCAATTGAAAATTAAAGAAAATTGTTATATAATGATAATAGAGGGAGAAAAATAATCAAGAGGGGCTTTCTGCACATAAATCTCTAATTACTAGTATTTAAAGCCCAAACTCTTATTTTTAAGGGGTAAATAATATGACCACACCTATTAATTCCGTGATTGCCGGAGTACAGGTACCGGTTCACCTAGAAGTCACAAGCGGCGAAGTCAAAAATGCGTTTTTGACTAACATCGCCATTGTGGAATCCATTTTAGACTTAGGACTTGTCGAACCGCCGCCAACACCTGCAGAACTTGAGGCTGCGATAATCAATGTTAACACACCCTCGGGACCAATCCAAATTACAGGAGCGCACAACGCTCTAAATGAAGCTGTCAATAGTTTGGTCGACATTGCCACGACAGGTGTTTTAGGAACCGTGGATCCTAACGATCCTCAAAGCCGACAAATCACCTACTTCCTTACAATGGAAATGGCCGATCGCTTAGACAAATTAATCAATATTCTTAAAGCCGTTGGAATCAATACAGACCAGAATGGATTTATCGCTGCAAGTGGCGCGCAAGTTAGGCAATTACTCGACTTAAACTTGCTAACTCCACTGATAAGCGAAATTGTCTCCGAATCTGTCGCAGCAGGACAAAGAAGCACACGCTCTTTGCAAGCAATGATCGAGCTCGATTATGTGCGCACCGGTAACGAGGTCCTATCTGAAAAACTCTCAGAACTAGAAGAGTCCTTAACCGTCACTAAAGGCGCTCTTGAAACACTCACAGCCCTGCAAGACTTACACAACCAAGTCACTGTCATCGGTAAAGGGGATTTTCCTGGAGAATTTCAAATTACTACTTTTAATACCGTTGTCCAAACGAATATACCTCCAATCGGAAACATAAACGTAACATTACAAACAAATGTTGTTATCGGCGAACACCCCACATTTGCGTTTAGCTTTACCGGTAGTAAGTCATTTTTTATTCCGGGCGCATCGGCAGGCGAACAACTCCCCGACAACAAATCAGGACGAAAACTATATATCAGTAGATACGAAGAAGCGGCATCTGCCTTTTTTGGCACACCTATAAACCCAGAAGCATTAGTAGGATCGAGCCAGAAGTACCAGACCGTAGCAGATATGCGCGTAAAAGCTACCGAAATTCTCGCCTCGCTCAATGCACAGATCGCCATCATCACCCAAGTCTCTCCCGATGCTGACATCATCGAGCGTCTTTCTGCAGTAAAAAGTGACCTTCAAATAGCACTTGAAGCAGGAGATGCATCTTTTGCGTTATGGCTAACCGACTTCTTTGGTGCAGAGGGAACTGCCATTAGCGAAAAGTCAGGAAGTGTCCAACAAAATATTACATTTGCGATCTCAGCAGGAGAGGCGTTTAACGACACGCAAAAAGAGGAAGTGAGACGATTTTTATTCGTCTTTGAAGAGTATTATAAATCTGCCTCGGCGATCCTATCGAAGATCACGCAGATCATCGAAAAAATCGCTCAAGGCATAGCAAGAACATAAATTAACAAGAGGTAATATTATGCCATCAGAACAAGATGCTTTAGGAGTTGGTGGCGCTTCCAAGCAAGAAAACCTCGAGCAAGTTTACCATCAATTCGATCACCAAGCAGAAGTTGCATTAAAGGATGCCTTTCATCCGCAAAGCGCCTTTGGTAAAATTGGAGAGCAGTATCTTTTACCCGTAGTGGCTGCGAATCAAATTACAGATTGGGATGATTTCTATACGAAGCTTCAAACTCAAATCGGAATTTCAGATCCCTTAAACCTTGTAGGAGCGACTGAAGACGATTGGCTTGCCATGTTTGTGTCGTGGTATCGAGGAGTTGCTTTGCACAATGCAGATCCCGACTCTTTTTCTGAACTTGCAATCACAATAAAAGAGATTGTGGTTCCGGATGATACTCCCCAATTAATTCAAGATCTTGGGAGCTTAGTACCTCCCTTAGGCCTTTTTGCGGACCCAGCCACAAACTATGGAATAGCTGGAGTTAACTGGACTGATCTTATCGATGTTGCTGTCAATACAGCAGTCCAGGTTGGTGCCCAAACGGAGCCGGATCTAAGAAACTATATTGAGGCAGAGATAGTGGTACTTCTCATTGCCAGAAACCTACCGCCTCCTGATTGGCCAACGGGTTATGATTTCTCATTAAATTCTGAAATAGAACGATACGTCGGGGACGTCCTCTCACAATTTCCCACTATTTCCACTGCAGACACAGCACTCACCGGAAAATTCGATCAATTTTTTGGAGCAAATTTAAACAGTGTTCCTATAGGGGCTGACTGGGACATCCTTAATCAATCCTCATTAGGAACTCTTGTGACACCTAGTGATGTTGCTGATCAATTTATTGCGATGTTCAATGACTTCGTTCAATCGGATGGGTATCTTGATACAGCGCCTGGTGCACCGGAATTTTTCATTTCTCTTTCAAACTACCTTACAAGAGCTGCGGTATTGCAAAGTGCTAACAAAGATGGAGCTACCTTCGGTATTGCACCCACCGTTGACGATGTGAGGCAATCCTTTGAAGATGTGTACACCACTCTGTTGCCCGGAAGAACGCAACAACAATTTACTGAGGACTTAGCCTTTTTCTTTAAGAATAGAATAGCTGAGAGAGGTTTCTTTGTTCCTTCACAAGAGGTAGATAACTGGACGAGTTTTATTGATTCGATTGAACCTCTTTTTGCCGGAACACTTGCCACTATCGGTTCTGAAAAGGTTCTGGTTCTCGACCGCATTTTCACACTCGTTGTCATGATGATTGATGTGCTCCAAGAACTTGCTGCCGTGCAGGCGGACCGCCTCTTTTTCTTAACGAAATGGCAAAAAGCCTACACTGAAGCGATTGACCAAATTCACGTCTTTATCGGTGGTAACGATGCCGAAGACTGGACGGGTATTAGGATCGATGGGGACAACGAAGCGGCGGCCTTTGCTGCGATGCGTACAGAATTAAACCAATTAAACACTTCGTTTAAAGAACGGTTAACAGCCAATAGACAGGTCGTTGCCGATGACGCGAAAGCGCACCAATCCGCAGTGAACCAGAGTAATGATGCGGTAACACAGCAATCGAACATCGCCACGGCAATCCTTCAACAGTTAAGTACGATACTTGGTTCGATTTTCCGTTAAGCTACGCTGGTTTCCTAACAGAATCGGCGAAACGATAAGACATAAGAAATATCAAATTTGAGGAGTGCAGTATGGCTAAACCGGGACCAAAAGGGGTCAAAAAAGCTGCTAAAGAGCTCGCCGAAAAGCTAGGAAAAGAGAGAGGGAAAGAGCAAGACCCTCTAGCCAAAAAAGTTTTGGAAAAAGGGTTCAAACCCAAAGACGTTTTGGGGATGAACGACACGATGGTAGAGGGCATTTACGGACAAGCGTATCGCCTCTACAATACGGGTAAATACAAAGATGCCATTCAACTGTTTCGTTTGCTCATTATGTTGAATGCAACAGAGCCAAAATACGCCATGGGACTTGCGGCGTGTTTTCATATGCTTAAGGAGTATGAGAACGCGATTGGTTCATACGGCATCTGCGCAGCGATAGACCCAACCAACCCCATTCCCCACTACCACGCATCAGACTGCTATTTAAAAATGAACGACAAACGTTCTGCCTTGATTGCATTGGAACTTGCTTCTAGCAGAATTGGTGAAAAACCTGAATATCAAGGGATCAAAGACCGCGTCGAAGGGTCCATTGCTAGCTTGAAAAAAGAGATAGATCAGGAAAATAAGAAAAAATAATTTAAGTAGATCTTAGGAAAGATATGAAAGAAGTTGATCAAAACGCTTCTAGTTTGAGCTCCTACGACTATTCACTTAGGCTCCAGGAACAACAATCCGGAGCCATTTCCGGTGAAGAGGGCGTAACGACTTATAGCAGGCAGTGGGGAGGAGACTCTCTTAGCTTGCATGAACCCCTATACAGTTTACTCTACGGCTCCGATTACACAAACGATGCAGCGCTGCCTTTCCTTCCTCAACCTCGTGACACAAGTGGAAACGTTGTCAATTACTCCTCTCCGGAGGAAGCTCATCAGACACTTGAAGAGGCGTACAAAGAATTTGCCCAAGCGCACACCGCTAGGACACTCAACCATCTTACTCAACAACATGGGCTCTCAACAGAAGAAAATGGCACCATCCGCTTTTTTCTCGATCACCCCGATTTGATCCCTGCCGATGAGTCCCTTGCCGAATTTATCAATGAGCTTCGCAGCAATGAGGAAAAAGGATTTCAGGCCGAACACGAAGGGGAAGTGCCTGACGAATGGGTTCCTCCCAAAGCATCGCTAGTTTCCGACGAACAACTCGGCCATATCTGGGAACAGCAACATGAGCGCCTTTTGCAGGAGCAAGTCAAAAAAGGACAAATTACCAAAGATGAAGTTGATGCGCTCCGTTATGCCTTTAGCAAGAACCCTAGAGGGACCGAATTAGGAAGACAGGCACTCAACGAGGCAAGGGGAATTCATTACTTTCCAGAAGATTTTTTCCCTCCAGTAGACAGTAATGCGATGGAAGAGAATGTCAACTACACCTTAGCTTTTGGCTACGAAAAAGCACTAAAAGGATTAGATCCCAAACAGATTTCCGCCGCGCGTATGATGCACTACGCCCCCGAATGGCTAAATGCTATTCCTGAAGGGGAAAGAGGTCCCTATATCAAGGGGCAAGAGATCAACAATCAACTTCCCGTTATGGGCAATCTCCGCACGCAATTCGGTCTACCAAAAAACTGGCAACCAAACAACTCGCAACGATCCATATATGAAGCAAGACTTATGGGAGACTTTGTCGCGACAGCACAGCGCAATTTTCGCAGCTTTTCAGAAAATCCCATCAATCCTGAGACGGGAAAACCTATATCCTTAACACCTGACGAACTCAACAACATCTTTTTAGGGATTTTTGATCATAATCTAGAGCTCCCTCCTGAGCACCGGGCAATTGCCATGAACTTCTATGACCAGGCAGTCCTACAAACACAACAGAAACATGCGTTGCCTCCAGGTTGGGCACCTCCATTAGAATCGGCTGATCTTGGCGTCATTCTCGATCCAAAGACGTTGAAAACTAATACGGTACTAGACCAAACTGACAAAGATATCGCAACTGCTGAGGCTCATGTAAAGGGTCAGCCTGATAGCCCAGAAAAATCCATGTTCCTCGACTATCTTAAAAGAGTTTCCATGGCTCTTGCAGATATGAGAGATGCCTTATACATCATCCAGCAAATTGACTCCAATATCGCCAAAAGCTTCTCTAAAGTTGAGCTTGAAGCTATCTTATCAAAAATTCAAGAGCAGCAAGCCAAGCAGAAAAAAATGGAGAAGAAGCAGAAAAAGGCGAGGGAAATGAACCAGTGGATGGAGCCGATCAAATTCATCGGTTACGGTCTTTTAATTGTGATGTCATTTTATACCGGCGGTGTTCTCGGTGTGTTGGTTGCATCACTCCTTATCGCCGACAGAGAAACTGCCGGAGACAAAGGGGGGTACACTCAAAAACTCTTTGATGCCATCGACGAAATTGACGTTGGAGTGCCCGGTCTGAATGAAACCCTCCAACAACTCACAAAAGTCGCCGTACTTGCTGCTATTTTTGTTGCCAGTCCAGCTGTTGCCTTTGACGTAGCTCTTCAAGAAGCATCGCTTATTCAAGATGGTGCCAAACCGATGTTTATGGCAATGGGAGCACCTAAGGATGATGCAGAGCTCGCAGCAGAAATCACCGCTATGGTCATCATCATGGCAGCTGAAGGGGGTTTTATGCACGGAGCCGGTTCATTAAAGGCTGCAGGAAAAGCGGGAACTGCCGGTCAGAAAGTGGGAAGGCTTACAAGAGTAACACAAGGGGTGGCTAGAGCTCGACAAAACGCGCTGCAAGCGATGATGAACGCTATTAAATCCGTAGCACGCTCATCCAAGCTTCTCAGAAAGATGATGGACGCCATGCAGCAATTAATTCAAAACTTAATAAAAACGTTTAAAGCCCTACTACGTGCCGTAAAATCTTCTGATGAAGCCGTTGAAGCCGCCACCACAGCACAAAAAGCATCTGACGATCTCGCAAAAGGTGTGGAAGGAGTCACCCAGAAAATGGTTGATGACCTTACTGTGCATGCGATGGAAATGCAGAAAATAGCTGATGATGCCCTTGGAGCCTTCCAGGATGCGTCAAAGACACTCGGCCGCACACAACGATCAATAGGAACAGTGCAGAGAAAAGTTGGACAAACCGTTTTGGAAGTCAGACGATCTTTTGCCCAAACCTTTGGAGATGACGATGCTGCGAAAATGATGTTTGCCGTCTTGGGAATCCAAACGATGTTTTCGGCGATGTCCACAGGAGCATCTATCGCGTACAACCTTACAATGATGTCCCTTGCTAAAACGCGTGGACGATTGGAGTCCTTTCTCGCAGAGATGGATTCTTTAATTCGAATCCTAAGAAAAGCCATCAAAAATATGTATGACTCTATGGCCGGTGAAGGAAGCTATCAAGACTTTAAAAGCGGAATCGACAGTCAGCTTAACCAGTTTTGGGCAACACAAGCAAAAGCTTCTACCGAGCGCTCAGCCGCTATTATGACAAGAGGTTAGGAGGTAACCTGATATGGATATTGAAAACAAAGAGATGAGAAAGCAGATCAAAGAGACTGTTGCAAAAGTAGCAAATGATCTTTCGCCGGAAGAGGAAAAAATGGTGGAAGAGGCGATAGAACAGGTTATTTTAGAAGGGAAGTCCCCTAAGGAAGCGATGGGATTTGACGAAAAAACCATGAACTTCATTTATGGTCAAGCCTATCGTTTATATTCCTCAGGAAACTACCAGAAAGCAGAAGTCATGTTCAAATACCTCACTCAATTAGAACCCCGCAATCCCACTTACGTAAAAGCCCTTGCCGGAGCCTATCAAGAGCAGAAAAAGTATGACGAGGCCATTCAGGTTTACCATTATTGGACATCGATTGACCTCTTCACCCCATTTCCACACTACCTATTGGGGGAGATATACCGCAAAATCGGCAACGAAAAATCTGCCTTATTTTCCTATGGAATCTCGGCAATTCGTTGTGGAGACAATCCTGACTTAGCCCCTTTAAAAGAGAGAGCTGAGTTAAATGTAAAGCACTTGGAAGAAAAATTGATCCAAGAAGATAAAAAAGAGG
>JAJFMB010000058.1 GCA_021772355.1 Chlamydiota bacterium
TCATTCGTTGGATCGATGAGGCATTTGGGTATGGCATCTTCGCGAAAGAAACAATTAAAGGTGGCGCCTATGTCGGAGAGTACACCGGAGTGGTCAAACGCTGTCACCTTATCTACAGCAATGTGAATGAGTACTGTTTTCACTACCCGATCTACAATCTCTTTTTCAATGTTCATACCATCGATTCACAAAACAAAGGCAATGAGATACGCTACATGAACCACAGTAATCATCCCAACTGCGAATCTGTAATCGTCTATCATGACGGCTTATTGCATGTTTGTATCCGTGCCAAAGAAGAAATCCCCACCGGAACCGAACTCACATTTGACTATGGTCACGATTGGTGGGGAGACAGAAAAGTTATAGAGTGATAGCCCTCTTATTCAAAAGACCCATAGCTCTCTTTGATTTTCCCTTTTGGAAGGCTAAGCAGAGTCAACAGTATCCCGGTCACGATGTGACTGATCATACCATCCATAGCATTTCCCGGAAGCACCCAAGCCGATAGGAATATCCACACCCCAAAAAGGGTTAAAATATAACGTCCTGAACGCACCACTTCTGCCATGGTGATCACGGAGATGGCAACAGCCAATGCTCCAATGATATGATCGCTATCTGCCGCAGCTCCTGTAATATTTAGAACGCTAGGTGAAAACATCAACCAAACTCCTAAAAGTGCTGTCAAGACAAGGTTAAAAGGCACGCTGATGCCCCATACCATTGCGGGTAATGATTTCCTCAATGACACGTTAACCTCTGGTGTGCGGTCATCAACAGCAGCATTGGGAGCGGGACCGCCTTTCCATAGCACCTCTTTCAGTTTACCTTCTTTACGGGCTTTTGACAGGTACTGAAGCACAGCAACCACCTCATCGACAGCAAGTGCTATCATGGTCAACATACACACCGCAGTGAGCAGGCACCAAGTGCACCAATGTCCCACTACGATAGGCTGCAAGATAATCAAAAGAATACTAATAAAACCAAGAGGGATCACTAAAATGGCAAAGAGAATCACAAACCATGGAATGGTATGCCAACGTCTTGTTCCACCGTGAACTGCCATAAGCACCTCAAATGTATACGCCATTGCTCCTAAGCCGGCATCGGGTACAGGAAAGTCCTTAGAAACAGAAGAGGTGATCACCTTTTCTGTTCCATCCCCAAAAATGGGATCCCATACAGTATTGAGATAGCCTAGTTGATAAGCGGCCATATAGCGGGCAAACATCCAAGCAAGGAACCCAAAGAAAACGATAGGAATCCTTTGCTGCCATGCAGAGGGGTTATAGGACCACCCCGGAGGAATTGAAGCCTCACTCTCCCACTGCTCTTCAGTAGCATTACGCGGCAACAGAATGGATAAAGAGATGACAAGCACCCCTACAACTGTATCATTCACATAGGAAACAGCCTCAGGCGCCCAAAAAGCTAAAGGAGCAAACTGCAACCAGACACCTATAAGGCATAAAACCCATAAGAGCCACTGTCTGGAGTACGCAACGGCTACACTACCGAATACAATCAGCAGAGCTCCGCTGACAATATCACTAATGGTCATCGCTTGGCTATGGTGATCAAACGTTAAAGGAAACGCGATCATCCACAAACCCAAGACGATCATCACAAATCGAGTCCATATTGTCTTATCTGTTCCCATCCGAAACCCTTATGATGTTTTGACTTTGATTTTTTCTTTTACTTTTGTCGGTACTTCTAAACCGTTTTCTTTATACCAGTTAATCGGATCTTTCTTAAGATTTTCAACCATAAGAGGTAGAGACGTTCCAATGAAATGTTTGGGCGTCCAACCTAAGATCTCTTTAGCTTTTGAGATATCAACTTCGTAGTGATCATCAGCCACATCGATCATCCAAGGACGGATAAAGGTGTCGTGGAAGAAAGGAGTATGGTCTTCCACCCAAGCTCCAACCTTAGCCACGAGTTTTGGCACACGATAGACACTAAAAGGTTTATTGTTGATCAATTCCGACATTTGATTTTGCAAAGCATCGTAAGGAATCGTCTTATCTTCGGTAACAATAAGCGTCAATTCCTGAGGCAGTGTTTTTCTTTTAGTAATGGATAGCTCAAAAGCATCCATAAGGTCTTCCATATGTAAAAAGGGATTACCATGCTTAGGATTCCCCGGAAATAAGTGACTATCCAGCTCATGCTCATAGATCCGTTGGAGGTCATGGGAAAGAGGAACCGAGTGGCACATGTCATCATAGCAACCGGCAATACGCAACACAGTAGTTTGTATAGAGCCTCTGTGGTTGTGAATGATGTTCTCTGTACGCACCTTAGATTTTGGATACGCCCAACGTGGTCCCATAGGAGAATCTTCATTAATTTTTTGTCCCACCTCTGTAGGTGCTGCCACTAGAATAGTGCTGGCAAACATAAATTGATCACAGTTGAAGTGTTGTAACTCATCTAAGATCCGTCTCGTACCTTGCACAGTAATTTTTTCATAGAGATCTGAATCTAAACCATTAAAATTGTAGTAAGCCGCCAAATGAATCATGCAGACTACATCAGGTCCGGCAAGTTCCCGTGCCTGTTGCAATGCTGTATGAACACTCTCATCAGATGACACATCCATATAAATGTGCTCCATATCCTTAATATGCTCAACCTTGTGTGTGTCAAAGCCGATAATGCGGTAATCATCACCGAAACGATGCACAACAGCACGACCAATGCGCCCGCTAGCACCTGTAACTAAAATAACGCCTTTTTTATTATTATTCATTTTAACGCTCCTAATAATGAAAGGGTTATATTATTATCCCTTATATTTATGTCCTATACGTAATTATAAATTATTTATTTTAAATAGCAAAATCTATTCACAATTCGCTGATTATAAGCATGTTAAGTTGAGTAATCAAACTGTACTCTATCAGATTGATAATCATAGGGATAAGGTAAAAACCCCAATCATATTGATGTGGTATTTATCAGAACATCAACTCTAAACTACGAGAGTTTTGAAGCTTTGTTGAAAAGTGTTCTATCGAAAGACAGTTTTAAGGGAGCAGAACCTTTAGAACTTCGTCATAGTTAGGTTCTTCGGTGATTTCCGGGACTTGCTCGGTGTAGAGAATGTTGTTGTTTTCATCGAGTACAATCACGACGCGGGAACAGAGACTTGCCAGAGGGCCATCGATGATTTCTAGGCCATAATCTGTGGCAAATGTGCTACGAAACGCAGATAGCGTTTCCACATGAAGCAGTCCTTTTGTTCCACAAAACCGTTCATGCGCGAAAGGGAGATCTTTTGAAATATTGAGAACGATGACTTGATCCGTATTAGGAATTTTCTCATGGAAATGATGAACTGTGTTTGCACACACGCTTGTATCCAAACTGGGAAATATGTTTAGAACTTTGCGTTTGCCATCAAACGTGCTCAAAGTAACCTCTGAAAGATCTTGTCGCACTAGAGAAAAGTTGGGAGCTTGCGAACCCACACCAGGCAAAGTGCCTGAAGTATGAATAGGATTCCCTTTTAATTTAATCACAGCCATAATACCTACATTAATATCTGTAACCTCTAACTTTGTCAAGTTTTCTTATGTCCCTTACTGAAAGCGAGCTTAAAAAATATTTAAATGCAGCGCTCGATATTTCCCAAGCCGGTGGAAACATCTTAAAGCAGTATTGGGGGAAAATCTCCGATATTTGCCAAAAAGACCACAAATCCGATTTAGTGACAGAGGCAGATAAAGCCTCTGAGG
Source organism: Chlamydiota bacterium (assembly GCA_021772355.1). Lineage (GTDB taxonomy): Bacteria > Chlamydiota > Chlamydiia > Chlamydiales > JAJFMB01 > JAJFMB01. The sequence continues at coordinate 3,753 of JAJFMB010000058.1, forward strand.
AAGTCTTGATAGCTGCAATCCACTCACAATTTCCTTCCCACGGAATTTTAGCCGAAGAGTCAGGGCTGATTAAAAACCGCGATAATGAATTTCTATGGGTAATCGATCCCTTAGACGGAACAACGAACTACACCCATCAATACCCCTTTGTATGCGTGTCTGTGGGATTATTGCATCGTGATCATCCCATTATTGGGATCGTCTACAACCCTATTACAGAAGAGTTATTTAGTGGTGCAAAAGGACTTGGAGCAAAACTTAACAACAGCTCCATACACGTTTCTAAGACATCCACACTGGAAAAAAGTTTACTCTCTACAGGGTTTCCGTATGATCGAAACGTGAACAAAGATAATAACTACGCCGAATTTGCAACCCTTACGAATCTTACGCAAGGGGTGAGGCGAGCTGGCGCCGCTGCGCTCGACCTCTCTTACGTCGCGTGCGGACGCTTAGATGGTTTTTGGGAAAGAGGGCTACAGCCTTGGGATGTTGCGGCGGGAATCGTTCTCATTGAAGAAGCCGGCGGAAAAATCACTAAATATGATGGTTCTACCTTCGACATCTATAACGAAAAAATTCTCGTTTCTAATGGAATTATTCATCAGAAAATCAGCAAAGCGCTTTTACAATAGCCATGCAAGAATCCCTATAACTTCCCCCAAAAATCACATAATGATTTAAGTAGTGATACAACTGATAAAGTTTTTGCCGCTCATTAAACCCTGCCTCTTTCGGAATTAGTGCATGATAGGCGTTATAAAAGTCAGTCGTAAACCCGCCAAACATCTCAGCAATGCTCAGTTCGGCTTCATGATG
>JAJFMB010000059.1 GCA_021772355.1 Chlamydiota bacterium
ATTTCCTTTCTTTTCAAAAATCAGGGATTTGTTCGTGACCATGCTGCTGAAAAACGTCTTAAAAAAGCAGGTCATCACACTTCGATCATGGTTTTTCGTAGGGGTGAGCAATAACTTGCGAGGATGAATAAGACTGAAGCAAGAGAAAAACTTAAGGCAGTTCATCAAGAGCACCTTTTACACAATTACGATACGCTTCCGCAGGAGTATCAAGTACAGCTCCTCTCGCAAATTGAGAATTTAAATCTTGAAACCCTGCGCGAACAGCAAGACTTGCTCAAACATCCTTCCACCATTGAAATCGAACAAATTGATGCCTATCGCGACTATGCTCACAACGGAACAGAAGAGGATGAAGCGCTAGGAAAAAGCATCATATCGGAGGGAAAAGTGGGCTGTCTGCTTATTGCGGGTGGTCAAGGGACACGACTGCGTTTCGACGGACCAAAAGGGATGTTTCCGGTCACGAGAATTAAACACAAAAGCCTCTTTCAGCTCTTTGCAGAAAAAACGCTTGCGGCGAGTAAACAAGCAAATTTTCCGTTGCAACTTGCTATCATGACCTCTCCAAAAAATGATGAAACCACTCGCAGTTTTTTTTCATCTCAACATAATTTTGGACTACTCCCTGAGCAAGTAAGCTTCTTCTCCCAGAAAATGCTTCCTCTATTAGATATTGATTCCAATCTCTTTCTAGAAGATTCCCACACCATTGCTCAAGGACCCGATGGAAACGGGAACTCTCTCAAATACTTTGTAGAAAGTGGTGTTTGGCAAAAATGGAAAGACCTTGGAATTGAATATGTAAACTTTGTTCTGGTTGATAATCCACTGGGAGACCCTTTTGATGCAGAACTTGCCGGCTACCATCATCGCAACTTTGCCGACGCCACAATCAAATGCATCCATCGCAAAGATCCACAAGAAAATGTGGGGGTGTTGGTCAATATTGGCGGGAAAACAGTCGTTATTGAATACACTGAACTACCCGCTAATGAAAAAGCTGCCACAACTACAGAAGGTTTTTTAAAACACAGATGCGCCAACATCAGTTCCTTTTGCTTCAGCATGGAATTTGTGAGGCACTGTGCCGATCATAATCTTCCCCTACATGCCAATTTTAAAAACTCCAAATTTGTCAATGAAGAAGGGGACTCTCAGATCTCCTTTGAGCCAAATGCGTGGAAATTTGAAACTTTTATTTTCGACACCCTTCCTATTGCCACGCATTTAGAGTGCCTCTTATATCCGCGACGGAAGTGTTTTGCTCCGTTAAAAAATGCAGAAGGGCGCGACAGCTTAGGAAGCGTGCAGCATGCCTTACAAGAAAGTGATCAGGAAATCGTAAAAACTATCTCAGGTGATTCCCCTCCGACGATCCCCTTTGAATTATCACAGGACTTTTATTATCCAACCCCTTATCTTCTCAGTGTATGGAAAGATAGACCTTTTCCTAAAAAATCATACATCACAGAGGGATCTTGAATAATGAAAATAGGTTATCTCGGGACAGGTTCATGGGGTTTTTGTTTAGCATCACTTCTTGCCTCAAAAGGATATCATGTTGTCTCGTGGACAACAAATGCCGAGCTTGCCAAACAACTAACAAAAACAAAAGAACACCCTCTTTTCCCGGGTCATCGCTCCGAAGGCGATATGACCTTTACCACACAACTAAGCGATGCGCTCGATAATGTCGACTTCCTCGTAGAATCTGTCACATCTGCAGGCATTAGACCCGTTTTTGAAAAAATTAAACAACTAAAAACTCCCTCATGCCCAATCATTATCACATCAAAGGGCATTGAACAAGATACGGGACTCATCCTCTCTGATGTCGTAACTGAAATCTTAGGTGAGAATATTCGACAACATATCGGCGCCATCAGTGGGCCTAGCTATGCTCAAGAGGTCATTCATCATCTTCCCACATCCGTTGTCGGTTCAGCTTACAATTACGACGTCATGATGTCCCTCTGCCAGCTCTTTACGACACAAACTTTCCGTGTCTATCCCAATCAGGATTTCCAGGGGACTGCTTATGGGGGAGCGCTCAAAAACATCATTGCCATTGCCTGTGGCATCTCCGAAGGACTACACCTGGGATACAGCTCTAAAGCAGCTCTTATGACTCGCGGTTTGCATGAAATGCGCAAGCTCGCCGTTGCCAGGGGCTGCCGATCGGACACACTCTATGGTCTATCCGGAATGGGAGATCTTTGTGTGACGTGCAGCTCCACTATGAGCCGCAATTACCGTTTCGGCTACCTACTTGCTCAAGGCCTATCCTCGGAACAAGCAAAAGATCAAATCGGCATGGTCGTCGAAGGAGCATACACCTGTGTCTCTGCACTGCAACTCAGTAAACAACTCAACATACCCATGCCCATAACGGAAGCTGTTCATCAGATTGTCTATCAAAATATGAAACCCAAAGACGCTGTCAGAGCTCTCATGCAGCGTGAAATTAAGGAAGAGCATCTATGAAAGTCGTCACTCCCAATGAAATGGCCTCCATTGAATCTCACGCTTATAAAGATGGTTCTTCAGAAGAAAATTTTATGGAAGAGGCAGGAAAAGGGATTGCCATTACCATTCATCAATACGTCTCTGAATATCAATTAGAAAAGCATGTCACTCTCTTGTGTGGCAAAGGCAACAACACAGGAGACGCTTATGTCGCAGGAACCTTTCTTGCGCAAAATGGCTACACTGTAACCGCTTTTCAACTCACCGCAATTGAAGATAGTAGTTCTCTTTGCCAGAAAAACTACAAACGCTTTCTCAAAAAAGGGGGAAAGTGCGAAACACAGAACTTTACAATACCCTCACATGGCATTATCGTCGACGGCCTCTTCG
>JAJFMB010000060.1 GCA_021772355.1 Chlamydiota bacterium
CTCCCCCGCCCCAAAGAAACGAAGAAATTGAAGATGATTCCTCTTCTAAAAAAGTCACAAAAATTGCCGATATTCAACGGATGGATATCGAGGGGTTAAATCAATACGCCAAAAATATCGGACTTCAACACCTCGGTTCCCTTACTAAATCGCAAATGGTCTTTGAAGTCGTAAAGTTCATCTCCGAAAACCCCAATGAAATCCTTATCGGTGAAGGGGTCTTGGAAGTTCTTCCCGATGGCTTCGGCTTTTTACGCTCGCCAAATTACAACTACCTCCCCTCTGCCGAAGATATCTATGTATCCCCAGCGCAAATTCGACGCTTCGATTTAAAAAAGGGAGATACTGTCACCGGAACGATTCGCCCTCCTAAAGAAAAAGAAAAATACTTTGCTCTTCTCAAAGTCGATACCATGAATGGTAAAACACCTGATATCGCCAAGGAAAGGATCCACTTCGAGAACTTAACCCCATTGTATCCTAGCGAACGAATTGTAATGGAAACATCGAAAGAAAACCTTTCCATGCGCGTTCTCGATCTTGCAGCTCCCATCGGTAAAGGGCAGCGTGCGCTGATCGTCGCTCCTCCCCGTTCAGGTAAAACAGTTCTACTGCAAAATATTGCCAACTCTATCGCTAAAAACAATCCCGAAATCTATCTTATCGTCCTACCTATCGGTGAGCGTCCGGAAGAGGTCACTGATATGCAGAGAATGGTGCAAGGGGAAGTCATCTCCTCAACTTTTGACGAGCCCCCGGAAAGACACGTTCAAGTGGCCGAAATGGCAATTGAAAAAGCACGTCGCTTGGTAGAACACGGTAGAGATGTCGTTATCCTTCTTGACTCTATCACTCGCCTGGCCCGCTCTTATAACACCATTCAACCACATTCCGGAAAGATCCTTACAGGTGGTATCGATGCTAACGCCCTACACAAACCTAAAAGATTCTTCGGTGCAGCCCGTAATATCGAACAAGGTGGCTCCCTCACTATCATTGCTACTGCGCTTGTCGAAACAGGTTCCCGCATGGATGAGGTGATCTTTGAAGAGTTTAAGGGAACCGGTAATATGGAACTCGTACTCGATCGCCGTCTTGCCGACCGCCGCGTCTGGCCTGCTATCGATACCATCAAAAGTGGTACTCGAAAAGAAGAGCTCCTTTATCACCCTTCTGAGCTTGAGAAAGTCTATCTACTTAGGCAAGCTGTTTCTGATCTATCGCCCCTGGATGCCATGCTTCTGCTCCTCGGCCGCCTAAAGAAGACAAACAGCAATGTAGAATTCTTGCTATCAATGAAGGACTAAGACACTGAAGAGCCCTTCTGGCACAAAGAGTTTGATTGCAAGCACTGATCGTGTAAAGTAAATGCCATTGTTTCTTGATTTTTGTGATTATTTTCGCAATACTCACATTTTTCATCATGAAAGGATCATACCATGCTGCGCTCTAAATATTTTATCTTTGCCGTACTAACCGCTGTAGCAGTTTTTGTTCTCTGGGAAAGCAACCCGCAGATGCAAAATCTAGTCAAACAGTATGTGGAAAATGGTGAGTTTCTCACTCTTGAGGCAAAATACACAGCTGATGAGATCATGGAGTCACACAAAAAAGAACTCCTCGCAGGCAGTAAGCATGCGTTTCAAGAGCCGAGCATGAAGTTCTATCCTTATCTTTTATTAGAGATTAAATACACCAAGTCCGACAAAAAAACGCATGAAGGTGTGGTGTTGTGGAGTCAAATAGATGGTGAAATGGTCCTCAACACAGAAACGTGGGATATCACTCACGGATTTGAAGACGCAATTAAAGCAAGCGCAACACGTCCTGAATTTATGATCATGAACGCTCTTGCTAAATACAACGGCTCTCTCTCCAGGGAAAAACTTCAACAAGAGCTTCATCTTGAAGGAGATACCTTAGACCCTTGGATTGACAGCGCCAGACAAAAACACCTCGTTATCCAGAAAGGAAATGAACTCAAACTCCATTTCCAAAACCCAAAAATTCTAGTTAATCCGGAGACAAAAATTTCGCAAGCCCTTGTCTCCAAACCCTATTCTTTTTTACAAAGCGTTGGTCGTAAGTACAGCCAAGGACAGATCGAAAAAATTGCCAAAGCCGCTTTCGGACAAGACTTTACCATTCGCGAGGTCAAAGAGGTCTTTCTTCCCGTTTATCGCATTGAAGTGTTAAATCCCGATGGCTCTATCTTTACCAGCCACTGGAACGCACTTAACGGAAAGAAAATTAGCCCCTCCTACCTTGGGTCTTAGATTGACAATCATTTGCTGTTTTTATTAAAATGTGTTGTTCTCTAATTCGAATCTGAATTCTTCTAGCCAAAAATTCTCGCATTGAGGTATTAGCAGGACTGTGTTGAAAAAATTATTGAGCAGGAAATTTGAAAGCTTAATAATAGCAACAAAATAGTTTACTTTGATATGAAATCAAAAAAGACATGGTTTAATTTTTACTTATGAAGTGCCCTTTTTGTGAAAAATCAGAATTGAAAGTAATTGATTCTCGCGAAACGACAGAGATGAATGCGATTCGACGCAGGAGAGAATGCATGCACTGCCTAAAGCGTTTTACGACGTTTGAAATGGTAGAACTGACCATGCAAATACATAAACGTGACGGACGCTATGAAGACTTTCAAAAGCAAAAGCTCATCAACGGACTAGATGCTGCGTGTCATCACACAACAATAAGTCATGACCAAGTGATTGCGTTAGCCTCTAAGATCACATGTGACCTTCTTAGAGGACAAGTGCGCACAATCAGTACGACGGAGCTCGGAGAAATTGTCATGGAGCACTTAAAGGACCTTGATAGCATCGCCTATATTCGCTTTGCCTGCGTCTACCGACGCTTCAAAGATATAAAAGAGTTGATGGAAGCAATTTATTCCACCCAACCAAATGAAATGCAAGCCATTGAACATCAAAATGAGGAGATCTGTAATGGCGCTAAAAAAAGCTGAAATTGAAAAATTTAAACAACGTTTAATCGAAATGCGAGCGCATCTCACAAACTCCCTAAAGGTGTCTTCTCAAGAAGTGAAGCAGTCAACTGAAGGGAAAGCGGGTTACTCACAACACCAAGCCGATCAGGGAACAGATGATTTTGAACGTACTGTAAGTTTGCAGTTATCTACCCAAGAATTAAGTTTGTTAAAGCAAATCGACCGAGCACTGGAAAAAATTCAAGAAAACACTTACGGAGTATGTGATGTTTCTGAAGAAGACATTCCTTTGGCAAGATTGGAAGCTATTCCTTATGCAACAATGACGGTCAAAGCTCAGGAAATGGTCGAAAAAGGATTGATATAGAACATGAAAAAAAATCGAGATAGACGTTCATTCCTCCCTCTTTATCTCGGGATTTTTATTGTGATTCTCGATGCCGTGAGTAAATATTTTACTCAACATTATCTACCCGTAATGAACTATGATGCGATTTGGTATCCTTATGGGGGTATCGGCATATTTCACAATATTCTAGGTATTGAATTTTCCATAACTCATGCCACAAATCGGGGCGCTGCTTGGGGAACATTTGCCGAATTTCAAACCACTCTGCTAGTTCTGAGAATGCTATGCATTCTAGGTATTATTCTTTACTTACTAGTGCTTAACAAAGACTCGAGTTGGAATCTCCCCTGCGCATTGATTATTGCCGGCGCCATTGGAAATGTATTAGATTATTTTATATATGGCCATGTGATCGATATG
>JAJFMB010000007.1 GCA_021772355.1 Chlamydiota bacterium
GTCACATCCCATAAGGTAGCCAGTGTAGAAACCATACTGTTGCATTGCCTGTTGAGTGTAATGGGAGCTTGATGGAACAAAGTTGCTGCGAGGGCCGTCTGCAGGGGAGATCACTTTATGATGAAAGGTAATGAGAGGATCGCCGATTGAGTGGCTTGTGCGGTTTGGAATGTCTTCTTTAGGAAGATAAGCAAGCCCTGAATCTTTTCCCCATGGAGCGATGGTTGCGGTAAGGGGAAGAGTGTATAAAGTGATGATAGCGATAATTTTTTTCATTAGAATGCCGTTTGGAGCATAAGAGCCGGAAAGAGGCGATGGTTGACCATCATCTCTTTAATGCGCTCCTCATAGAGTCTTTCATTGTATTCCTTGGCAGCAAGTCCTGCGCCATTAATGCCCCCTATGTACCAACCAAGTTCGAAGCTTGCCGTGATGATTGCTGGAGCTATTAGATCGTGTTGCGCAAATTGAACAGTAGCGGCGATAAAAAGTGTATTGAGGATAAATGAGGTGATAGCAGACTTACATTGTCCTACATAGTAATAGCCGGCGCCGGGGAGAATGGCATTTAAGGTTTGAGCAGTGCGTACGGATTTTCGGCAACGACAGTAGTCACTGAAATAGTAAGAGAGGGTTTCGCAGCAAGGATGCTGAGAGATAAGCGAAGCAGCACAAGCAGTGTCACCGCGACGCAAGGAGGTGTAGAGGGTTAAGTCGCGCGCCGTGTCGGTATCGTAGGAGTTAATCATTGTAAGAATGCACTGCGCCTTATCGTACTGCTCTGTTTGCTCATAGGAGTCGTAGAGAATCATGGCCATATCGCGAAAAGCAGGAAACGTTTCCGGGACATAGCGAAGAGCGCCCCCTTCAATAGTTTCTAATGTATCGCAATAACGTCTTCCGAGAAAATAGTTATACGCTAAGGCGTACTCTGACTGAAGTCGCCTATCTTGGTTAGATTTTGGCATCAAAATGAGTGCGCGTTTGTAAGCGGTAATTGAGCGGTAAAGATCTAGATCTTTAGCAAGGGCATAGCCAATCGCCATCTCCTTTCCCCACTCTTGTTGCACTTCCTGCGTCGTTAAAGGATGGAAAGAAGAAGGCAGTGATTGAACAAGGCGCTGAGGTGGAAGATAGGTGATGTGCGGCTCAAAGAGTGAGCTCTTAGGGCTGCAGGAAACCAGAATAAGGCAGCCTAACATCAGAGTCAGAAGTGTAAACTTACTCCTGAGGAGCTTTTTCATCCAAACACCAAGGGCGGCAGACGCCGGGAACATTGAGGAAATCAAGAGCTTCCTCAACACCGTACTTCCAGCTCTTCTTGGTTTTGCTGCGTTGTTCATATATATCTTGCTGGTGCTTTGTCAAAGTTTGTAGTTCTTCAATTGTATCGACAATTTGAGGACGAATAAAAATCATTAAATTGCGCCGTTGATCGTCGCGATCCCGCTCTGCAAAGAGACCACCTAATATAGGAACCCCTCCAAGGCACGGGACTTGCGTGCGTCTGATGGTATTTTGATCCTGTAGCATTCCACTGATGACGAGGAAGTATTTGTTAGGAACGTGTACACGAGTAATCGTTTTATTCACGCGCGTTGTCGGTCCAATTTCTTCATCGGCAATCGTTTGTGCAGCGCCGCCGCCGCCGCCGCCGCCGGTACCGCCGCCACTGCCACCACCTAAATCACTGCTTGATTCCTGGAAAATATCTAGGGTGATCACATTGTTGTTCGCGATCATTGGCGTAATTCTTAATGTGGTGCCAATGTCTCTAAATTCAAAGTTTTGAGTGACGAGGCCGCCAAATTCATTTGCAATAGACTGTGTTCTAAAGCGCGTGTTAATCCCTACAAAAATTTCAGCTTCTTGGTTGTCTTCGACAATAATTTTTGGATTTAGGACAATACGGGTATCGGCTCTGGAGTGGATAGCACGGATAAGATAACCGATGGAGCGGAAAAATTGACCGTCTTTTGTTAAGGTTTGTCCAATGACTCCCTGGTTAAATCCGGAATTTCTCGATAGTCCGCTTGCTTCAGGAATAGAATTAGACCCCGTCGTGTCAAGGGCGGCTGTTAGAGGTGTTCCTGCAGTTAAAAATGCTTGTGATCCGGCAATGTCTGTACCGCCACCAAAACGTGTTCCCCAATTGACACCATAGGTTAAGGAATCATCGAGCGTTGTTTCTAGAATTAGCATTTCAAGGAACACCTGACGCACGGGAGCATCCACTTCATCGATCAACTCTTTCACTTTATCAAGGGCATCAAGCGTGCCGGTAAAAATCAGTGAGTTTGATGAGATAATCCATTGCACACTGTTAAGAGTGCAAATTAAATCTTCATTAACATCTCCGCATGCTTGCATACTAGAAGCTATTTTTTCTAGAGCATCGACGATTTCATCGCCTCTTCTATTTTGAAGTTTGTGTAGTAAAAAGCGTGTTCTTTCAATTGCGCCTATGGGAAGCTCTTTTGAAACTTCCGGTTCGTAGCGCAAAGCTTCTGCGGAAATCGATTCACCCGGAGAGAGTTGAAAATTCCATTTTCCATCAGCATCTTGCACCCAGCGTCCTTTTGGAGGTGGGGTTGAACGTTCCAATAAAGCGCTTGTTGGTACTGTTCCATCCGGAACAAAGAACCAGTTACCCTCTCGATCCACCATCCATTGTCCATCCGGAGCTGTATCTCTTTCTAATGTGGAATCCGGTGTAAATACCCAATTGCCGTCTTTGTCCAGTCTCCAGCGCCCTTTTTGATCGACAGAGGGAACTTCTCTTAGTTGCTCAATGTCATGGATTCTGGTTGCTCCCTGTTTTTGGTCGACATACTGCATAATTGCAAGTGTGCGTTCGACAAGATAAGGGGAGGAGATGACAAAAAGGCTGCGCGCTTCACTGTGGGGAACAAAGGTGAGGGTTTGTCCTTGAGCAATGGGGAGCATAATTTCTTCGGTTATGCTCTGCAGAGAATTAATTGGCATATTTTTGATCACATATTGACCAATCACAAGACCGCTGTTGGGTGAATCTAAACTTTTAAGCAAGCGATTGACTTGATCGATATTGGTGACGAGATCGGTAATGATAATATTGTTGGGATCCGATACAGGTTCGACAATGGCCTGAATGGAAACCAAGGGTTTTACAACTTGAGCAGCTTTTTGTGGGTCTAAGGTATTTAAGCGGAAAACGCGAGTGACAATTTCTGTGTCTTTTGCCTTAGCCTGGTCCTGCAGAGTATCCGAAACCACACGAGAGATGCTATTGACCTTCGGGTTTTTATGGATGATCATATTATTGCCCTGCTCGATCAGTTCCAAATCATGGATGCGCAGTTCTTGATAGAGGGCAGTGAGGATATTTTCGATAGTCGTTGGTTCTTCAGAGATAATTGTCACATTGAAATTCATGTCTTTTTCATCAAAGACAAAATTTTTGTTGGAAATTCGACTAATAAATCGCAGCAGTTCAACAATTTGGACGTTATTGAAATTAATGAGGATCGTTTGGTCTTCCTCTTCTTCATCGATAAGTTCAGGTTCTTGTTGAGGAGCTACTGCTTGTTCAGGTGAGACAATTCCCGCCTTTTTTTCCAACTCTTCGATTTTCTCATCTTTTTGCTCTTCAGGTGATATAACCAGTGGCGCTTGGCCAATGAGATCTTCGACGGAAAAAGAGTGAGGATCTAAAGAAGGAGCTGAGACATCTTCCAAGGGATGAAGGGCATTGTCACTTACAGTTTCATCGGAACTTTGCTCTTTTTTTTCTAGAGCTTCATGGATGGGTTGGGAAGATTTATTAGTGTTTTGTCCAAAAGAATAAATTTGGGTCTTTTTTTCTTTATGCTCTGTTTGGGGTGCCGTCTCCACAACTTCGTTTTCGTTGGTAGATTTTTTTTCCTTGGGAGGGGAAAAAGAATAGAAAGTAGGTGAGGTTGCAGTAGCCTTAGCAATAAAAAGAAACAAGAGAAGAGAAGCTAATGCAAACTTAAAACGTTGCTTAACCATGAACAAACCCAAACGAAAATTCTACCCTTGGCCAATAGCGCTTACCGAACATTCCTTCGTAATGCTAAGTAGATGAAAAAAAATATTTACATCTCTTATCATCCTCAGGGAATCTAAGTGCGAACTATCGCCTTTTGGCGTCTATGTAGAACAGTAACAGAATGCGAGATATTTTTCACTCTAAAGTGTCAATTAATAGAGAATGTAATCGATAAACAAAAAAATATTAGGTCGATCAGTCTTTTCTGAGGATCCCAATAAGGGAAAAAGAGTGTTTGCTTGAGAGTTTTGGTTCGGATGATTTAATTTTTCTCAAAAGATTTTCCGTTTGTTTCTGAAGAGATAGTTCAGAGCTTTCTTTAAATTCCTCGGAAAAAATTTCTTGTTGAATCTCGTCATTAGAGATCAAACTATTGAGAAAAATAAGATCTTGAGGGTGCCACTCTTTTATTTCTTCATGGAATTCGGCTTCAGGATCAACGCCAAGTGCACTGTTACTTTGCGAAGTTTTCTCAGGAACTTTGGTTTTTTCGGGTATGATCCAGAGGTTGTTAAAATCGCAAGAGAGAATTTGTATCTGATTTTCCTCGGGATTTAAAATGAGGTAGGAGAGGGAAAATGTAGGCATAGAAGCGTCTTGTATCACCATGTCATTTAGAGTTGTAATCAGTTCTTCTGGTTGATCGGAAAGTCGTGAGAGAACTCGTGTCATGCCCTTAAGAATAGAAGTGACGATCATTCCTTCAGGGCCTTTAGTCTTACATTCAGCCAATATAATCCCATATTTGTTGTCTGCAAGAGTAACAAAATCGCAATAAAGATTTGATGCATTACTGCCTTTGTGATGAATAAGACTGATTTCTAGCGAAGGCCACTCAGGAGCTGCTAGAGGTGTTAAAGATAAGTTTGCACGTTGCATATTCTCAGCAAGCTCGCTGAGGGCATCACCTGGTTTTTTCTCTTTTTGCAGAGATGTGGAGTTGAGATATGCCGATATGTCCGTAATAAAATCGACAATATCTTGATAACGGTTCTCGGGGTTAGGTTGGAGTGCCTTATGTAAAATATTTTGTAGGCCTTCAGGTAATACATTCAAGTGGATTTGTCCATGGCTCAATTTTCCTGTCACTAATTCGTAAGCGACAATTCCAAGGGAGTAAATGTCTGAGGGATAGGATACCGTATCAGGATTGTCTCTTTGCTCGGGACTCATGTAGATGGGTGTTCCGATAATGCGTTGTTTGGGAGGTTCGTCCGGATTGGGCTTTTCTGTAAGAAGCTGCGCGATTCCAAAATCGATCACTTTAACTTCGCCGGAATCGGTAATTAAAATATTTTCAGGTTTAAGGTCGCGGTGAATGATCCCATGGGTGTGTAGGTGGCAAA
>JAJFMB010000061.1 GCA_021772355.1 Chlamydiota bacterium
GCCGTTTCACCAGCCTTATAGTACTGCTTATGAAGAATCCCGGGATGGGGCGCAGGCAGCTCTACAGTTGCTTTATCAGTCATGACAACCACAACAGGCTCATCCTGTTTGATCGGATCGCCCACATTTTTTAGCCACTCGACCACTTCTCCTTCTACAACCCCTTCGCCAATATCGGGCAGTGTGACGGTAAAAATATCTCGCATCCCTAATCCTAATACTTGATGGTTTCTCTAAGAGCGCGTTTAACCCTTGGTGCATCGGGCAGATATTCCCCTTCTAATGTATGAGGAAAAGGCGTGTCAAGACCACAGCAGCGCTTCACTGGTGCTTCCAAATACAAAAAACAGTATTCCATAATGACGGCGCTAATTTCTGCAGCAAACCCTTGTGTTTTAGGCGCTTCATGACTCACAACACATCTTCCCGTTTTCTTTACAGATTCTATTATCGTTTCTCTGTCTAAGGGGTTTAAGGAGCGCAAGTCAATAACTTCAACAGAGATTCCCTCTTCTTCCATCTCATCTGCGGCTTGCAAATTTTGCCTGTGCTGCGCTCCCCATCCAATCAAAGTGATGTCGTTTCCTTCTCGAGAGATATGCGCTTTACCAAGAGGGATAAGGTATTCTTCTAATGGAACATCTTCTTTAATGGCGCGGTAGATCCGTTTTGGCTCTAAAAATAGCACAGGATCTTGAGCCCGAATAGCAGAGGCCAGAAGCCCTTTTGCTTCATAAGGGGAGGAAGGAACTACGACGAGCAAGCCCGGTGTGTGCAAAAATTGCGCCTCCGGAGACTGCGAATGGTAAAGCCCCCCATGGATGCCGCCTCCATAAGGCGTTCTGATCACCATTGGTACAGGAAATTGGTTTGCCGTTCGATAGCGCATTTTGGCAAGTTCATTAACAATTTGATCGTAGGCAGGGAAGATGTAGTCGGCAAATTGTATTTCGCAAATGGGCTTTAAACCCTTTTGCGCCATACCAATAGCAAATCCCACGATCCCCTGCTCACTTAAAGGGGTATCAAAACATCTCGCCTCACCGAATTTTTCCTGCAATCCTTTGGTCACACGGAAAACCCCTCCAAACGCCCCGACATCCTCACCTAACACATAGAGGCATTCATCACGCGCCATCTCTTCATGCAGGGTGTGGTTTAAAGCTTGGATAAGATTCATCTCAGGCATCGTTCATGCCCTCAATTTCATCCGAAAGGAATTTGGGAATCTCATGATAAACATCTTGAATCAAAGTTTCCACTGCCGGAGGAGACGTTTCTTTGGCTAGTGCAATAGCAGCGCTCACTTCCCCCGCAACACTTTCCAAAAGAGCGTTTTCCTTCTCTTCATTCCACAGTTTCCTGGACTCTAAATAGCGTCTAAGACGCAGTATAGGACACTTTTTCTCCCACGCTTTTACCTCTTCATTTTTTCGGTATTGCGTCGGATCATCAGAGGTGGAGTGCGCCCCTAAACGGTAAGTCATCGCCTCAATCAATTGAGGACCTTCGCCACGCAAACACGCTGCACGCGCTTTTTGCACAACGTCATAGATCGCGACCACATCATTTCCATCCACACGTAAACTTGGAATGCCAAAAGCCGCTCCCTTTTCTGCCACCCCTTCCGTCACAAATTGAGCTGATGTCGGTGTTGAAATGGCATAGCCGTTATTACGACAGAAAAAAATCACAGGACACTTCCTCACTGCTGCAAAATTAAGCCCTACGTAAAAATCCCCCTCAGAGGTTGCTCCATCTCCAAAATAGCACAACGCAACAGCCTCTTCCTTTTGACATTTCATCGCATAAGCACATCCCGCAGCATGGGGAATATTTGTTCCGATCGGAGAGGAAACTGTTACGACATTAAGAGAGTGACTTCCAAAATGGTTTGGCATCTGCCGTCCCAAAATACTATCTTCGCAATCACCAAACATATGATGAATATAATCAAGAGTCGTACCACCTCTCCAAAACATAACCCCGGCTTCCCGATACTGCGGATATAACCAATCACACATCTCCAAAGCTGCAGCGCTCGCGACAGCGCACGCCTCTTCACCTCGAGAACTTAGGGCAAAGCTAATCTCCCCCTGACGCTGCAGTGTAATCATCCGCTCGTCAATGTGCCGTGTCAGACACATCGTGCGATACATCTTAAGCAACACAGCATCTTCAATTTCGCAGAGACACGACTTTACTAGTTGACCACTTTCATCGAGATAAGAAATCACTTCAATCACCCTTCTATTCCCCTTATTGATTGCAAGATTCATGCCACCGCAGTACAATCCAATACAAACCTTGAGTGAGTTTCTCTTATGTTTATAGCTAAGAATCAAGTCCGCATGCACGACACCGATATGGCTGGAATCCTCTACTTTCCCCGCCAATTTCGCTTCGCTCATGACGCTCTAGAAGATTTTGTTGAAAGTGAAGGACTTAGCTTTAATGAAGTCTTTCTTAAAGAAAAGTTTGTGTTTGTTATAGCGCATGCCGAAGCCGACTATCTCAAACCATTGAAGATCGGCGATAAATTAGACATCCACCTCCATGTCAAGAGGATAGGCACGACTTCCTTTACAATTCTCTATGAACTATTCCGCGTTCCTGAAAACGTTCTTGTCGGAACCGCCAAGACAGTTCACGTTACCTTAGATGGTAAAACAAGAGAAAAAATTTCCATCCCCCCAGAGCTACGCAGCAAGTTGGAACGGCACTCTATCGAGTAAACTCATTCACTTACTCTAAGCCCAACACCTGACCACTGCCTGAGGTGCTCTTTTCAACCTTGGGCTCTCCTCCATAGCGAATGACACTATTCCCACTGGCAGATGCTTTAAGATTCTCCATTGCATTAACCCAGACTTTGGCGTTGCCATTGGTACTGACTTGAGAATTTTGTGAAAAAAGTCCGGCTCCTTCAAAACGTCCCTCGTCTTTCACGTCCACTTTTTCTGTTTCGATAACCCCGGTGATTAGAAGATCAGAGGAACCACCAATAGAAGCGGTAAGTGAGTTTCCCCTTACAGCTAAAGCAGCTTTTGTTTTACCATTCATGGTCACGCTCAGATCTTTAATATCAAACTCCCCTTGCGTCTTGGCTCTAACCTTATCGTCCAAAGTGATGGCTTGAATGTCATTGATGGTCACGTAGTACTCAATCGCATCTCCTCCTGGAACATTGGCAGTCGTTGGCTCGATCGTTAAAATTCCATCCTCAACATGGGATTTGATCTCTTTAACAATGTCTTTATTCCCTTTAATTTCGAGAGACTCAGCGCTTCCTTGAGAAAGAAAAACTTTACCAAATCCTTTAACGACGATTGAAGTGAATCCCGAAACTGCGCGTTTCTCACCGTTATTATTTTTTTTATGAACTAAGTTACTGTAAAGCAGAGAACTTATGCCCAAAAAGGCCACTGCTAAAATAACTGCTTTTGCTAGGGGATGATTCATAATTTACCTCTGAAGTGAATGAACGCTACCGGAACCGGAAATATGCTTATTAACTTTTGGCTGTCCCAAATAAGTCACGTTGCCACTTCCGGCGATCGAAACATCTAAATTTTTAGAAACATTAAGAACAACATCTCCAGCCCCAAGAATTTTTACTTCCGCCACTTTACTTGAGAAGTCCTCAGCAACATATTCTCCGTGCCCTCTAATCGTAATTGATTGCTCTTGAGTGTCTCCCGATATCGAGATTATGCCCGAACCGGAAATCAAAGTTTGGATATCCTTCACTTGCACATTAAGTTGCATGGTTCCGGAACCACTTATTTCAAGTTTAAGTTTCTCTGATTTGATTTGATCTTGTCCTTGGATAATACCCGATCCTTCAATAGTGACACTTTCTAAATCTTTTACTTGAAGATGGTAAGTAATCGGCTTTTCAGAAGAGAAAAGTCGAGAGAGCCATCCCTTGCCTTTATGACTGATGGTAAGCACCCCGTATTTAACCTCTGCAGTAATTTCAGGCTCAATATCCTTTTCCGCCTCAATTTTCAACGACTCATTTCCAGTTTGCTGCAGGTGCAGCGTTCCCTTTCCTTGAAGCACCACGCGATTAAAGTCTGAAACCTTTCTTTCTCCAGGAGCTACAGCTTCTGTTGAAACATCCTTCTTCCCTTTTTGATCATCCACTCCGGACACATCATCGTTAAATACTGAGTATGAAACAAACACTCCCAACAAACAGAGAGATGTATACAACACAGGATACTTCATCATAAGCCTCAAATATTATTTCAAATATCCCTCTACTTATATAAAAATCTTTTTTGAAGCAACAAAAAAAAATGTTCTTAATAAATGGTAATCTGTTATAATACTTCCTTTTTTTTCACTAGATTATGAGTATACCATTACGTAATTACTTCTCGCCTCTTCAAACAATTGCTTTAGAAGCTGATTTTGTAGATAGAACAAACATTTCCTTTAAACAATGGGAAAGAACTTCTAATGATAAAAAACAATTATTCTTAAATAATGAACAAGCAGTCAAAACTCTATTAGATTCTAATAAAATTACTTTTGAGCAACTAGTCAGCTTCCACCCGCCACTTCTCGAATTCTTTTTAGATAATCCGCAAAGATTCATTGAATTGCTAGAAAATGGACTACTAAATTCCGATCCATCCAAATTAGATTTTGAACATATATCATGCCTAATGGACCCCCATTATGATATTGTTCCCCACTACCTTTCCCTATCTGAATTTCTCGCGCTGGACATGCAAATAATCGACATAACCGACGGCAATGGAAATGATTTCATTACACTTTTTGAACGTGGTCTTCAAGGCCATCAATTTAACGGACTTTCTTTCGATGACATTAGATATTTTGTACGTTATTTATCTCAGAGGGAAGAGATTGACATCCCTACATTTGCCGATCAAATTCTTGTGATCCCAAAAGAATTTAGAATCTGGTTTTTTCAGCACCCCGAACACCTCGAAAGTGTATCTGATAACATTGAAATTTTTGAAGAACTTCTTAAAAAAATGTTTCCAAAAGAGATTTATTTAAGTGCTGGGACTGCTGAAGGGCATCAACTCGTTAGCTACCCACAGATTTTTTTCAGTAATATCGAAACATGCCAACTCCTGAGTAAAAACAAGATTGATTTAGAACGGTTAATGACTCTCTCCTCTGCCCGTTTACTGACGATTTTCACCTATCCCAACGATTTTTTATCTTTATGCGATAAGATTAAGATCCCACCCGCACTGCTTATGGTCGCTTCTGTAATTAACGACGACAATTTTTATCTACTCGTCACAGAGCAACAGCAAATAGATCAACTGGAATGTACTCCTGAAGATTTACATAAGATTATAAGTACTATACGCACGACATCAGCTAACTGCAGAGGCATCTCTAATAATCAACATTGGCACCCGGACGTTCTCAGGAAGCTGGATCAGCTAGGTGTTACCCCTCCACCTGTGATTCAAGGGGCAGTAAACCAATTAATTCAAATTTTTGAAAACTATGAAATTTTCATGAACTTGCATCGTAAAGGGGTCGACATCGTCGCGTTGTTTTCCTCCTTATCCCTTAGTAGAATCGAGGTCTTACTCTTCACTCCAGAAGTTATTATTCGTTACAAAAATCGCTTAAAAGTACTTGAAAACATCAGCATTAATGATTGGATGTGGAATAATAGGGTTTAGATTTTTATTGTTTTCCATCTTCCGTGATCAACTCGAAAGAGGTAAACGATCATTAAAAACAGACTATTTAGCGCAATGAACATCCACGCTCTGTCTATTCCCACGCCAAAGTATGTGATGCCGATATAAACCGGCAAGAAATAGCAAAGCCATTGAGCCAGCAGTCCTACCATCATTATAAAGCGTGTGTCTCCGGCAGCGGTTAAAAAACCAATCAATGCCCAGACAAGCCCATCAAAAAGAAAGAAACAGGCAAGCCAAAAAAGAGTGCTGTTGAAAAGAGTCTTAAACACTCCATCGCTAAGTAAATACGCATCTCGTGAAGAAATAAGAGAATGAAGCATCACATCGGAAAGAAGCCAACACAAAATGAAAAATAGGGTGCCAAAAAGAAATTGCAGACGAAATGCCGACCATAAAACTCGACGTAATGGGCGGTAGAGCGAGGCACCTATAAGATTTGATACTATTGCTGTAACTGCCTTAGATAATCCTTCTCCGACAAAAAAGACGAGCAAATAAAAGCTCTGCACCATGGACGCAATGATAATATAGTAAGGACCTGCCATGATCATCAAACGGAAAAAAGCAAGATGCACGAGAATTTCACTCACATGGGCAACTCCGGCAGGAAAACCGATTTTAAGACAGCGCCAAAAATCGTTAAAACGAAAAGCGTAACGTGTCGTCCCGTGGTTGTCCCGTTCATATTTACTTAGAAAAAAACTAAAAAAGAATAGAAATTGCACAACAGAGGCGATAGCTGTTGCGTATGCTGCTCCCCTAATTCCCATTTCAGGGATCCCCCATCCTCCAAAAATAAAAAGAATGTCTAAACAGATATTAAGGGAGTTTGCAAGAACAGCTCCCACAGTAATTAATTTTACTCTTCCCTGACCGGCAAAGTAGCCCATCAAGGCCTGCGAGGCAAGCATCATACAGGCGAAAAAATTCAGAATGGTATAGTAAGAGGTTTCATTCGCTTCGTTTCCCGTGCCGGCAAAGAGAAACGAGGGGAAAAAAATCGCAGCAAAAGAAAAGAGCGGTAACATAAAAAGAGAAAACCAAAGCATCTGCCAAGCAAACTCTCCCATCCGGTGCTGCTCATCATGTCCGTGAAACTGCCCGACAAAAACCTCAACAATACCCGCAATTGTTAGCGGCAATATTAACAAGGCGTAAAGCGCTGTCCCTGCATTTGCCGCTGCCGTCAACGTTTCTACTGCATAGCGCGCAAGAAAGAAACGATCGGCAAACATCATTAAACTTGAAGATAAAAGCCCTAGCATCAAAGGCCAGGAGATTGCCCACATTTCCCTAATAGAGCCAATAGGATAAGAGGTGAGTTTATAGGATTTTTTTTGATCAGTCGCTAACATACCGAAGGGGATTATATCTATCCTCTTTATTGAATATCAACGCAAAAAAGAATTTATTCTCTCTTGTGCCTCAGGAGATTGTCTTGCCAAATGATGAAAATGCAACGCCGTCGTCATCAAGGGAGGTTGCAATTCTCTTAACAACTCCTTCGTCAATTTCGTTGCTACCGGGGCCCCTTCCATAATAAGATGCGCCACTTTGGTCGCCTCATCAAGATGATTCTTTTTAGGTATGATCCGTTGAATCAATCCCACCTCTTTTGCTCTCTGCGCATCGATATTTTCTCCAAGATATAGTAGCTCTTGAAGATCTCGCAATCTGATTTGATTAATTAAATATGCGATCACTTGAGCAGGAACAAGTCCTCGTTTTGATTCAGGAAAGCCAAAGAAAGTATCAGGATCAGCGATTGCCAAATCACAAACGCTCATCAACCCAACTCCTCCCGCCAAGACTGCACCATGTACAGCTGCAATTGTGATCAAGGGAGAGTGATGCAAGGTTTCAAACAACTGTGCGATTGCATTACCCAACACCTCTGCCTGATCCACATCGGCTGCTTCTTTAAGATCCATGCCCGAACAGAAAACCTTCCCTTCCCCTCTAAGAATCAAGACACGGTGCTCCTTCTCTGCGACGCGAACAGCCGCTTGCAACTCTTTGATCAATTCCAAAGAAAGAGCATTGCGCTTTTCCGGACGGTTAAGCGTCAGAATGACAAAATTGGGTTCTCTAATTTCCTTAATAAGCATCTATTAACTTGAGACAAAATTACGAGGTTTAGCGACTGTATCGTATAAGCTTAAGTAGTCCTCAACAGATCGGTTCCAGCTAAAATCTTGTTGCATGCCATTTCGCACAAGCTGTTGCCACTTAAGCGGATTCTTTCTTTTACAGTAGAGCGCTCTCATCAACGTTTTTTCAAACTTGTCAAGATCAGGAGTATCAAAACAGTAGCCGTTTGTCTCAACGAAGGGCTTTCCGGAGTGATCCACATCGTATACGGTGTCGGCAAGCCCACCGGTTTTATGCACGATCGGCACACACCCATAGCGCAGTGCGATCAACTGAGTAAGACCGCAGGGCT
>JAJFMB010000062.1 GCA_021772355.1 Chlamydiota bacterium
GTTTTTTTACGTTTTCCAGCTCGAGTAGGGGAAGAAGATTCGGGATGATTACATTCTTATGATAGTAGTGCCCCTCTTTTCCAACAATTTTATCGTACCATTTCTCTACGGGTTCCCACGATGTTTTCTTTTTCATAACGCTAACCTGTTGCGGTAATAGAGTAATGTGAGAAGTGTTTTGCTGTCACAAATCTCTCCATTTTGAATCATCTCAAGTATTTTATTCCAAGGGACTGTCTCTACGGTGATTTTCTCGGAGTCATCCAGGCTTTGTCCGACCTCTTTTAATCCTTCAGCTACATAGACATACATGATTTCGTTGCAGATACCTGGACCGACATAATAAGAGAGCAGAGGGGAGATCTTTTCTGCCTCGTATCCTGTCTCTTCTATAAGCTCGCGATAAGCTGTTTTGTCGTGAGGCTCATCTAACTCAATTGTGCCGGCGGGAAGCTCCCATAGGGTTTTGCCCACAGAAAATCGTTCGTTTTTAATCATCACCACTTGATCCTCAAGCAGAGGGAGTATGACAACAGCGCCGGGGTGGGAAATAAATTCTTTTTTAACGCTTTTTCCGCTCTTTGCCTGCACTTCCAACGCATGGACATCAAAGCGCGTACCTTTATAGACTTTTTTAGAGTTTTTTAGGGGCTGTTGGTAATCGGCGTCATTTAAGTTTTTCATTAAATTCTCATGGCATTATTTCACTACAATTGTGTAATGTTTTTCGATTGATGTCCAGGAGATTGCCATGTTATTCATACAGAAAATATTTTTTATTATAGGGTCTGCGGGGGCTTTTTTGGGAATTGTTGCCGGAGCTTTCGGTTCGCATTTACTCAAGCATAAGTACCAAACAGAAACACTCGATGTCTACGAGGTTGCTGTGCGTTATCAAATGTATCACGCACTAGCTTTTTTGGCAGTGGCGTGGGCTTGTGGTGTGTTTTCCAGTCCTTTAGTTCCTATGTCCGGTTGGATTCTTTTGGCAGGGATCTTAATTTTTTCCGGAAGTTTATATCTCTATGTATTTAGCGGTGCGCGTTTTTGGGGTGCCATTACACCAATCGGAGGGGTGATTCTACTCTTAGGATGGCTTTGCTTAGCAATTGGGGTTGGAAAAAGTTGAAAAAAACTGCAGTTGTTCTAAAGTCTGGCCGTGAGAAAGCTGTGCTGCAAAGGCATCATTGGATTTTTTCCGGTGCCATCGCATCCCTTCCTTCTTTTGAGGATGGGGATATTCTCCCTGTTTACAGCCATAGTGAGAAACTTCTTGGATTTGGTTATTTTAATCGCAAATCGCAAATTATCGGACGTATGATTAGCTTTGGCGAGGAGGATCCTTTCCTCGCTTTGCAGCGGAACATCGATGAAGCTATTGCTTTACGTCAGTCTCTTTTTAATGAAGAGATTACCAACGCGTATCGACTGATTAATGGTGAGGGCGATGGTATCCCCGGGTTGATTGTGGACAAGTATGCTGATGTCTTAGTGATGCAGATCAGCGCACTTGGCATGGACTGTTTGCGTGAGAAAGTTATAGAGATGCTCGTCAAAACACTCAAACCACGCGCCTTATACGAAAAATCACGATTACCGTCTCGCAAAGAAGAAGGGCTTAAGGAAGTTGAGGGGTTAGTTTGGGGAGAAGATTTAAGTGAGATAACGATCAAAGAAAATGGTCATAGTTTTCTCGTTTCTGTGCTTGAAGGACAGAAAACAGGTTTCTTCCTCGATCATCGCAATATGCGCAAGCAAGTGCAGGAGATGGCACATGGTAAAAAAGTACTGAACTGTTTCAGCTACACCGGCGGATTTAGCATTTATGCAGCTAAGGGGGGCGCCAAGAGCGTGACAAATGTCGATAGCTCTGAGCAGGCTCTGGAAATTGCCCGCAAAAATACCGAACTTAACCACATAGATAAACAAAAATTTGTGTGCCAGGACGCCTTCCGCTTTTTAGAGGAGGATTCACTTGAGTATGACCTCGTGATTCTCGACCCTCCGGCATTTGCTAAAAAGAAAAAACATATCAACCAAGCAGCAAAAGGGTATCACCAACTCAACCGCATTGCGATGCAGAAAATGCCGAGACGCTCCCTGCTCCTCACCTGTAGCTGCTCCTATTTTGTCGACACCAAACTTTTTCAACAAATCGTCTTTCAGGCTGCCCTTGAGGCAAAAAGAGAAGTTGTGATCATCGGTCGCCATCAGCTGGCCCAGGATCATCCCATTAATCTTTTTCACCCTGAAGGAGACTACCTAAAAAGCCTCTTATTATACGTAAAATAAAGGAGAACAACTATGTTAGCACTAAGATTATGCGCAGGCGCTCTTCGTCATACCACGCCACTTGCCACGACAGCGGCTATTCGGACCTATTCAGAGAGAATCACCTGGGATATTCTTAAGTTTCCAAAAGTTTATGTCAATTCACCTCCCCCTTTAGGCTCTACTCGTAATGTGACGAGAGGGGAAATTCGCAGAGCTCCTTTTATTGATGCAATAGCAAAGGAATTTGCGGGAAAAGAAGTTAATAAAAAAGAAGTCTCGGCTTTTATCAGGGGGTTATTAACTAATGAACCGGGTACACGTGATTCGAGAAATGCTCTTTATGGCGCTTTAATTAGAGATGTTGAAAAGAAATTTCCAAAAGAAATTTAGTTCTTATTATTGTTTAATAATATTTATAGGAGAAAAAATGCAAGTACCTGTAGGAGGAACTACCTCACTCGATCATCTGAAAGGCTTGTCTGATTGGGATCCAACGACACAAGATCTCTATGTCTTTCCCGATCAGAAACTAACAAAGATAACCCTCTCTGAAAAGAGACTTGCATCAGATGAAAATGTGCAAAAAGTGGCAAAAATTGTCGCAGAATCTTTGGAGTATCTCTATAAGGAAGCACAAAAGTATAGAGAAGCTCTATTGGATCGAAGCGCGACTCCCCATTTTAATGAAACTCGGGAGCAAATAGAGCGTTTGCAAGTCATCAATAAAGTTTGGAACGGGTGCAAGGAAAAAGTCAAAGAGCTGGCTAAGTTTGTGGAGCAAAGAGAAAATGAATTAAGTACGTGGGCTAAAACTTTTAGTCCTCCTTCTGGATACAAGAATTTATCAGAAGCGATTGAAAAAATTGAAAATGATTCTGAATTTCCTGCTTCTTTGAAATATGACGCCCACGTGACATCACAGATGGATATTATAATGGAAATCAAAATAAAGGCTCATGATAGGCTTGCGCCCGAAAGGAGGATCTATCAAGTTTACGGTAAATCAACCACTGGTGATGTTGCAAACGATGTTTTGTTTTTTATCTTACATCCCAGCCAACTAGGACCTGTTCAAGATTCATCAGAAATTCGTAATCGAACTGTTGAGAACAGGAAAACCACAATAAACGGTGCTACATTGGATCTCTTTGAGAGAATGCAGCCAAGAACAATTGGTTCTTTGATAGATCGCCAATCTTACCCCTATTCGAAGGCTATAGTAGGACAAGTACTTAGTGAGATAGATCCTCATTGGTTTACTTTTCCTAGTAGATATAAAATGGATGAGTTTCAAGAAGCATATAGAAATTTTCCTGTAATCAGAAGACCCAATCCCTATCTAGCTACTTGATTAGGTACTCCGCTCGGATGCACTCACCAATTTGCTTGATTCCGTATAGCCTCAGGTGAGGAGCGTCGGCCAGAGTGTTGATAGACATTCCCTGGAAAAGGGAGAGACCTTTATCTCCTAAAATACGGGGGCCGAAATAAAGCACTAGGCTGTCGACGAAGGGAGACTGTATGACGCTTCCAAGAAGTGTCGCTCCTCCCTCGATCATCACTTGGATAATTCCCCTCTTCCCAAGGTGATTCATGACTTCTTCTAGGTCGACTCCTTGGGATGATGGAGAAACGATGATGGTTTCCACTTGGGGTGCTGGATGTGGTTTTGTTGTAAACACCACTGTTGGCGCAAGAGAG
Organism: Chlamydiota bacterium; assembly: GCA_021772355.1. Classification (GTDB taxonomy): domain Bacteria; phylum Chlamydiota; class Chlamydiia; order Chlamydiales; family JAJFMB01; genus JAJFMB01. Next base: position 3,976 of record JAJFMB010000062.1, read on the forward strand.
GTGTCAAAGAGCGGACCTGTATGCGGCACTCTTCCGAAGCTATCTAAAACAACTCTTAAGGGTTGTTGTGAGGGTAATGGGCCATTTCGTACAGTTAATCGTGGTTGATCGTGCAAGGCAGTCCCTGCACCGACGATGATGGCTTGTGATTCGGCGCGTATGCGATGAGCATCGCCTCTTGCAGCTTCACAGGTTATCCATTGCGAGGTGTTGTCGGCGGCAGCTGTTCTCCCGTCGAGGCTTATGGCGGCTTTGACCACACAATAGGGTCTTCCGGTGCGGCGATGATGCAGATAGGGGGCAAGAGATTCAGTTCCACTCTTTTTCTGAATCCCCATTGTGACACCGATGCCGGCATTTTTGAGGAGAGCGCAACCTTTACCACTGACGTTGCTATCGGGGTCGCTCACGGCGATATAGACATGAGATACTTTGGCGTCAATAAGCGCTTGAGCACAGGGCGGTGTGCGCCCAAAGTGACTACACGGCTCAAGCGTTGAATACACCGTAGCACCTTCGGCATTTTTGCCGGCTTGTTTTAGTGCATTAACTTCAGCATGCGGCTCTCCCGCCTTGTGGTGATACCCCTCTCCAATGATATGACCATCTTTTACGATCACACACCCCACCCAAGGATTTGGCGGTGCGGTGATTCTTCCTTTCTCACCTAAAGCAATGGCTCGAGCCATCAGGGAGTCATGTGGCATCTTTTAATAGTTGGTTGATGATTTGTGGATCGGCAAGCGTGCTAATGTCGCCTAAATCCTCTGTTTGCTTGGCGACAATTTTGCGCAAAATGCGTCGCATGATCTTTCCTGAGCGTGTTTTGGGAAGTCCCGGCGTAAATTGTATTGTTTCAGGTACGGCGATAGGGCCAATTTCTTGACGCACGTGTTTTCTTAGTTCCGTCATCAAATCATCCGAGGGTTCAGCATCATGGCGCAAAATAACAAAGGCGTATAGCGACTGCCCTTTAATTTCGTGCGGACAAGGGACCACTGCAGCTTCTGAAACAGCGGGGTGGCTGACGAGAGCACTTTCCACTTCGGCTGTGCCGATGCGATGCCCTGAAACATTGACAACATCATCGATGCGGCCAAGCAGCCAATAGTCGCCATCAACGTCTTTAACACTACTATCACCAGTAAAATAAACGTCTGGAAAGTGATTGAAATAGGTGTTGATGAAGAGGTCGTGATCTCCCCAAGTCGAACGTGCGATGCCCGGCCAGGGCTTTTTGATACACAGGCTACCCCCCTCTTCAGGTTGGCATTCTGTACCATCATCGCGCAAGATAAGCGGCTCGACACCAAAGAAAGGGCGTGAAGCGCTGCCCGGCTTTAAAGGGTGACAGCCTGGAAGAGGCGCAATCATAATGCCTCCTGTTTCTGTTTGCCACCAGGTGTCGACGATGGGACAGCTTTCATGACCAATGTTCTCATGATACCACATCCACGCTTCGGGATTGATCGGCTCGCCTACGGTTCCTAAAATGCGTAATGAGTCCAACTTGTATTTTTCGGGGAACTCCTCACCTTTTGCAATCAAAGCGCGAATGGCAGTGGGAGCGGTGTAGAAAACTGAAACGCGGTACTTGTCTACGATATTCCAAAAACGGCCCGGATCGGGGTAGGTGGGGATCCCTTCGAACATAACAGAGGTTGTGCCATTGGCAAGCGGTCCATAGACAATGTAACTGTGTCCTGTCACCCACCCAATATCTGCAGTGCACCAGTAAGTGTCACTCTTTTGGATGTCAAAGATGTATTTGTGTGTTAGCGAGGCGTGCAGTAAGTATCCCGCTTGCGTGTGCATCACCCCTTTTGGCATGGCCGTAGAACCTGAGGTATAAAGAATGAACAGCGGATCTTCAGCATCCATTATTTCGGGCGGACACTCATCAGAGCACTCTGTGATTTGTTCGTGAACCCAATGATCTCTTTGATCTTTCATGGCGCACTCTTGGTCCGCTGTTTTAACGACCAAAACAGATTCGATAGAAGGTGTTTTCTGCAACGCTTCATCTGCTATATTCTTGAAGTAAATTGGCTTCCCCCCGCGATAGGAGAGGTTTGATGTGATAAGTATTTTGCACGATGAATCGTTGATGCGATGAGATAGGGAATCGGCACTAAATCCACCAAAGACGATGGAGTGAATGGCTCCGATGCGGGCACATGCGAGCATTGCTATTTGCAGTTCCGGAACCATTGGAAGGTAGATGCAGACGCGATCTCCTTTTTTGATGCCATGAGCTTTTAGTAAATTAGCAAACCGGCACACCTCATGATATAGCTCAGTAAATGTGAGCTGCCTCACATCATTTTCTTCATCACCTTGCCAATAGAAGGCAACTTTATCTTTGACATCTGTCTTCAGGTGACGATCGAGACAATTGACGGTAAGATTGATTTTTCCATCGGCAAACCAAGTGTGGCTAACGTCTCTTTTCTGTGTGTCCCATGAGTATTCTAGCGCTTTAGTCGGCGGCTGATACCACTCCAAGGTTTTGGCCTGTTCTAGCCAAAAAGTTTCAGGCTCATCTATTGAGCGCTTGTACATCTCAGCGTAGTGGCTGAGGTTTTTGATGTGTGCGTTTTCCGCAAAAGCTCGTGGAGGAAAAAAGACCCGTTTTTCACGGAGTAGATGATCGACTGTGCTGCTCTTTTTCATTCAATTCACTCAAAAATTGTTGGATTCTTCTGGCATTTGCCCCCAAATCTCCTTTGCCAACGCGTGATTTGGAGCGTATATGCACAGTACTATACCCATTTTCTTGCCTCACTTCAATGACGATATCGTCCTTAAAGTGCATCAAAGGGGTCGTTGCAACAGCTTCGATGGTTCCTTGTTGAGCGTTTTCGCTTGTAATATCCCAGTTTTTTGTCTCTTTAGCTTGGTTCAAAACTAGGGAGTACGCCTCATCAAAGGGTATTGAAAGTTTTAGAGGAGTTAAATAGTTATGAAAATATTTATTTTGTTCCCTGACGTTGTCGCTCATTTGCCCTGTTTGAGCTGAAGAAGGGGGATTTTCGGGCGTTGTTGTGACATCATTAAGCAAAAATCCCACTCTAAAGAAATAAGCGAGAAAAATCAGAATGACAAAGGGAGTAATCCAGTAAAAAGACATAGTTATTGTTTATAATTAAAAATGCTGTTATAGTCTTTCTTGAGTTTTAATGGAATATAAAAAATGAAAGTAATTTTTAAAATAATAATTACCATGTCAATTTGCGGTCTTCTTTCTGCCGCTGATCCCAAGCAGATTGAGCAGCAGTACGGCGGAGAGTGGTGCGTCTTCCCTGAAATTAATAGTTATGTCGCAGGTTTAGCAGATAACTATGGCATCGAGTGCAAGATCTTGAATCATTCAGAACCCAAATATTGGGTGTATTCTTCAAGTGAAGTGGCAATCACTCGCGGGTTTCTCTCTGGTTGCCATAGCGAGGGCGATCTTCTCGAGATTTTTAAACAGGCTAATGACAGAACCGTTGCACCAAGGTGTTCCTCTTCTGAAAGATTCGAACAGCATATAGCTCTTTTGCGCAACTATGACCGCGCCTATCAAATATCTCGTGAGGCGATGATCGCCTTAAGAGAGGGCCGTTATGAAGAGGCGTTAAATCTTGCGGAGGAAGCTGAGGAGATCATACCGGACGATCCTCTTATTATCAGTGTTGTCGGTAGAGCAAAGGATCGTTGCGGTAATACTCCCGGAGCGCTGATTGAGTATAAGAAAGCCTTGCGGCTTAATGATCACTACTACGATTTTTATTTACAGCGCGCTCTTATCCTTATGAGAGTAAATGTTAATGGAGTTGCCAGAAACGATGCCCTGGAAAGTCTTTCTTTATTACCAACTGATGAAGGGCACTATGTGCTCGGCACACTAGACTTGAGAGCGGGAGAATACAACCGTGCTCGCGACCATCTTTCTCATATTCAAAAACCGAATCAGAACATGCTTTTAACAATGGTTAAAGCTGGTCTGATGCCATCAGAGTCATTCTAAGTTTTTCAGCTTGCTCTTTCTGCTTATCCTCAGGAGTTATGCGGATAAGTGGAGAAAGGTAAATTTTCGCCAAAAATGACAAGACTGTAAAATCGTTCTCTTTTCTCGGAATGTAGTGAATGTGAAGATGTGAGACGGATTGACCTACTTCTTTCCCATTCTTTTGCAAAAGTAAATAGGCCGACGTTCCGTAAACCTTCGAGACAGCCTGATGCACCTTTTTAACAGCTTGCGCTATATGTATGGTCTCTTCATCGGTGAGGTCTTCAAAGCGTTGAACATGGCGCTTAGGGATAATGATGCAGTGCCCTTCAAGCGTTGGACGGTAGGAAATCATCGCAACAACCTGCTCATTTTCGTAGAATTTTTGTCTCTCTAACACACTTTCCTGACAAAAGGGACAGGGAGCATTATAGTCGATGTTTCTCATCTGATCTTCCAAATAGAGGATAAATGCTCCTATTATGAAGATGATTAACCCAAGGAAAATAGGTGTTTTATATCGAGACATATCTGTACAAATATTAAATAAATCGGTAAAATTTCACTACTAATTAGCATAATTTAAGCCACAAGGCAACTATGGTCAAGGGAATAATTACAGCAATAACGTCAATGGCTCTCTGGGGTCTCGTCTTTGTGTTGCCGTTATATGTGCCGCAATTCAGCTCGTTTGAGATTTCAATGGGACGTTTTATTTTCTACGGCCTAATATCCCTTGCTTTTTGTCTCGTGCGTGGCAAAGGACGTTTGAGTAGATTGCCGCTTGCTCACTGGAAATTAGGGCTCGTTTTTGCGATGACAAGCTCTTTGCTCTACTACTATTTGCTTGTGGTCGGAGTTCGCTGCTTAGGCGCCCCTTTTGGTACAGCTTTATGCAGTTTGCTTCCTGTCATGGCCACCATTTACGGCAATATACGCCATAAAGTCTTTGAGTGGCGGGTTTTGACTCTGCCACTCGCCCTGATGATCTTTGGCTTAGGTCTGATGCATTCGCATGATTTCTTTTTGACACATGAGGCATCTGCTCTTATCTTTTCTTTAGGTGTGATTGCCATCCTCTCAACAGAAATGATGTGGGCTTGGTATTCCATCAATAATGCTGAATTTTTAGCTCAAAACCCAGATATCAACGCGTCAGATTGGTCCTCTATGATCGGGATTTTCTGTCTGATCGGAGGTGTGTTGGGTTTAGGAGCTATGTTGGTCTTCGCTCCGCAAAACTGCTATTTCATCAAAGCTTCAAGCCATGAAATCACCACTTTTCTCATGATTAGCTTTGTTAATGGCTTTTTCGCCTCCTGGCTGACGCTGATGCTATGGAACCAAGCCTCCCGATTGCTTCCAATGGCATTCCTAGCTCAGTTTGGGGTTTTTGAAGTATTCTTTGGACTTTTCTACGTCTATCTGAAAACAGTCACATTTCCCACATTACTAGAAGTCGTCGGGATTACCTGCATTATGCTCGGAATACTTGTTAGTTCTCGTAAAATTGCAACACAGAAACAATCACAATTAACCGAAGCGTAAATAAAAAAACATAGGATTGAATAATGACTTCAACCTCAAGTGTACTAAATACTGATACCAGAACGAGCACAAGTGAAAGTAGTGCCGCGGGTACCCCTTCGAAGTGGAATGGTAGAAATGTCACTGTTTTGACAACAGAGGAAAAAGTAAAAATATTTCAGACATATATAGCTGGCAATCGACGTAAAATTGGTTCTGGAGCTTATTCTGATGTTTATTTAGTTAAATATGACGGTAAATCCTATGCGGTAAAACAAATGCGAAGCAAGTCAATTACATTAAAGCGGGAATTTACGATTGGACCTATTTTACAGCACCCCAATATTGTAAAGAGTCACGGAAGTGTGTCTGAAATATCTAATATCATAATCTTGGATTTCGTTGGAGAGCATGATCTAGATCAAAAAATAGTAGATGCTCATTTTAGTGTAAGGGTTACCGGACAGCGCTTTAGTCGAAATGAACTTTTACGACGTTGGAACAACTGTAGGAGCTTGTTGCTTAAGGTAAGGAGTGCGTTAGCTTATATGCATGAAAAAAAGTGTCTCTATCGTGATCTTAGAGGTGAAAATATTCGCGTTAGTTTCAAAAAGTATGTTTTAGATGAGGTTTATCTTGTCGATCTTGGTTTTGTTCGTCGAGTCGACACGACTGATGGGCTTTTACCCACTGAGAATAATCAAACAGATACACAAAGAAGATTTTCAAGCTGTGGTGCTCCAGTAACAATGTCACCACAAGTTCATAAAAATACGTATTACACACAAAAAGCAGATTGTTGGAGTTTAGGAGCTCTACTTCATTATATTCTTGTGGGGTCATATCCATTTGAAGCAGAATCTGATAGTACAGCACAGATTAAAGATAATGTTATCAACTCTCCTTTGGTATTGCCTCATTGGATGCCTGATGTTGCTAAAGATTTACTGGAAAAATTACTTTCTAAAGATGAAAAAGATCGCCCGACCCTTGATGAAATAGAAAATCACCCCTTTTTTACTTGCGAAGATCCTGGAATGAGAGGCCAAAAATTATGTAACTTGCTGTAGTAGGTGATAGTCTGTGAAAAGTGACGACCTTGAAGCTAAGGTGAAAGGGGGACAGATGATTACCCGTGGATTCGGCAGAGAACAAAGATAAAAAATTTTACCACTATAGGAGATAGTTATGAGCGGAGGAATATCCGGAGTTGGGTTAAGTGCAGGGACATCGTCAAATAGCACGCAACCATACGAGCAAATT
>JAJFMB010000063.1 GCA_021772355.1 Chlamydiota bacterium
ATCCCAACGTTTTCATAGGCATCTATCCGGGATTGGGCTTACTTTATGTGCGACTCGTCAGTGATAACCCGGCAGCCCTTCATACTGTCGAACAAAAAATTCGGCAGCAGTATCACGGTCATGTTTTTGACTCTCCAACAGGAGAAATTGTCGAATCTGTTCACGAACTCCTATGTAGCAAGCAACTCACCCTTAGTACAGCAGAGTCGTGTACGGGTGGACACATTGCCGCACGTCTCACGGAAATGGCCGGAGCTTCCCGATATTTTCTCGGATCGATTGTCTCCTATAGCAATAGCATGAAAAAAAATCCTCTCGGTGTCTCTGAGGACACTCTTCGAACTTATGGAGCAGTAAGCGAGGAAGTCGCATCCGAAATGGCTGCGAGCATGTTATCAATGACAGGCAGTGACTTTGCATTAGCTGTTTCAGGTATCGCAGGCCCTACAGGGGAAACTCCTGAAAAACCCGTTGGAACCGTCTGGTGCGCTTTAGCACAACAAGGGAAAAAACCCTACACCTGGCTCTTAAAGTCTCACGGAACGCGGGAGATGATCATCAATCACAGCGTCAATGATCTTCTTAGCGAACTCTATTTACGTATAAAATCAGATTAATATTTTAAAAAGCACTACACTATGAATACATATGAACTTATCGACAGCGGAAACGGACAGAAATTTGAGCGTTTTGGCCCCTATACCCTTATTCGTCCCGCCTCGCAAGCTGTCTGGCTCCCTGCACTCTCCGACCAAGAATGGAAAAAAGCCAATGCTCTTTTTACCCGGGAAGAGGCAAGCGGCTGGGTTAAAGAGATCAACACGAATAAAGAATGGACAGTAAAGGTCTCAGATATTGTCTTTAAGCTCAATCCAACAGACTTTGGACACTTAGGAATCTTCCCTGAACAAAAACCCTTTTGGGAGTGGATTCAAAAAGTTACGAAACCCTCAATGAATATCCTCAATCTCTTCGCCTATTCCGGTGGCAGCACCCTGGCAGCGGCTAAGACCGGAGCACAAGTCACTCATCTAGATGCCTCCAAAGGCATGGTCACTTGGGCAAAAGAAAATGCCGACCTCAATCATCTTGAAAATGCCCCCATCCGTTGGATCGTGGATGACGCCCTCAAGTTTCTCAAGCGAGAGGTGCGTCGAGGCACCCGCTATGACGGCATTATTTTAGATCCTCCCTCTTTTGGTCGTGGAGCTAAAGGGGAAGTGTTCAAAATAGAAGAACATCTCCCTCCGCTTTTATCTCTTTGCCGCGAACTTCTTACACCAAATCCCGCTTACATCCTACTCTCATGCCACACACCCGGATACACCCCTACAACTCTCCATCACCTTCTCTCTCAAACAACTGAGGGACTCAAAGGCTCGCTGGACTGCGGTGAAATGCTTCTGACAGGACAAAATCTCTCTCTCCCTAGTGGAACTTTCTCGCGCTGGAGCGCCGCATGATCACTAGCCTGCAAAACCCCAAAGTAAAAGATACCGTACGTCTGCGCGATCGCAACAAACGGGATCGTGCCGGCCTTTTTCTCATCGAGGGATACCGTGAATTACTCCGCGCCGTCGATGCCGGCCGCACAATTGAAATGCTCTTTACTTGCGAAGACCTTTTCCTTGGCACAAACGAACACTCTCTGATTGAACGCGCAACAAACAGTGATACAGAACTCTATCCTTGTGCCGAAAACGTCTTTCGCAAAATGTCGTATCGGGACCGTCCTGATGGTTTGCTCGCCGTTGCCAAGCAACACCACCTCTCTCTTCAAGACCTTACTTTCAAAAATAAAAACCCCTTTATCGTGATCGCTGAAGCGATAGAAAAACCGGGCAATCTAGGAACTATCTTGCGCTCCTCAGACGCTGCCGGTGTCGATGCCCTTATTGTTTGCGACCGCTGCACCGATATCCATAACCCAAACGTCGTACGCGCTAGTGTTGGCACGCTTTTCACAGTGCCCATCATTGAAGCTGAAAGCAAAGAAACACTACAGTGGTTAAAACAGCAGGGGATCAAGATCGCGGCCGCCACACCGGAAGCAAAAGCAGTTTATACAGAAGTTGACATGACAGGTCCCGTCGCTATTGCTGTCGGCACAGAGCAACTAGGACTTTCTGACCTCTGGATGAAAGAAGCAGACATCCAAGTGAGCATTCCCATGCTCGGCACTGCTGACTCCCTCAACGTCGCAACCGCAACAACCTTGCTTCTTTACGAAACCGTCCGCCAGCGCCATGCTTGATATTCTTTACGAAGACAATCATCTACTCGTGCTCAACAAACCTGCCGGACTCTCTACTCAACCCTCAGAACACCATCAAAATAGCCTCGAAACAGAAGCAAAACTATGGATCAAAGAAACCACCCACAAACCGGGCAATGTCTATCTACACGCTATTCACCGGCTAGATCGCCCTGTCAGTGGTATCGTCGTTTTTGCCCGAACAAGTAAAGCGCTCTCTCGTTTGAATGAATCCCTGAGACAAAAAAAAGCCCACAAAACCTATCTTGCTCTAGTTGAAGGATCACCATCCCCTAGCGGCGTCCTAGAACACCACCTCATCCACGACTCTCACCGCGCCCGTATCGTCACCCAAGACCACTCTGAAGCCAAAATTGCCCGCCTAAGTTACCGCGTCATAGAAAAAAAACTTCACGCTCTCGTAGAGATTACCCTCGACACCGGCCGCTACCACCAAATCCGCGTTCAATTTTCCGCCATCGGCTGCCCCATCCTCGGCGACCACAAATACGGCAGCAAACACCCTTGGCAAGCCCAGGGAATTGCCTTGCACCATCACAAGCTCACACTCCCCCATCCCATCACCAAAGAAGAGCTTACCTTCGAGGCCCCAATGCCTCCATCATTTACCAAAGCTACCTAATGGTAACTCGGGAGAAAGACACGGTCCCCCTAGAGCCAAAAAAAAATAACTCTGATCAAAAGGGAAAAACACGCAAATACCTCTGTTTTCATTCTGCTACTAATCACGCAATTTTTAATAGAGGCATAAAAAAAAGGGAAATGATCTCTCATTTCCCCTAACAAAGAATTTCCTGTTGAGATTACATAAATGCTATTGGCATTTGACCAATCGCCCAACTCTTTAATTCTTGCACAGGGGCAAGTATCCTACCCGCAACTGCAGCAAAAATATTATTTTTTATAGTATCAATCCTAAGTAAATAGGGTAGTACATTTACTGGGCGTGGTCTTTTACCTAGTCGTCTTAGTGCTAGGGCCATATCATCAACTGCACTGTTGCCTTTTCCAGTATTAGATGCTTGAGTCGAAGTAGATTCAGAACTCGCAAAACGAACTTCTCGAACTAAAGATTGAGAATCCGAGGGTGTTGCATTCCCACCTGTTTTTGGAACCGACACTTGAGCCTTTATCTTTACATCTCCTGCAGGTTTGCCAAGCTGGGCATTGGTGCGGTCAAATTTATTTCTATTTAGTGTGCTGAATCTATTATGACTAGTGCCAGAATGTGGAAATTCAGGGGCATATGTGTGATTATTGTTTGCCTGTTGTTTGGTTCTAGTTTTTTTTGCCTTCTTAGCGGTAGAGGATGTTAATGTTTCTCCGGCTAGCAACCCATCTGCTAATCTATGAGTTTCTCTTAGAAATTGATCTGCTTTTAATTCTGCAATGTTTTGTTTTTGCTGATGCTCGCTTAACAATCTTTCTTGTTTTGGATATTCTATAGGTAATTCACTGAATCTATTGTAACTAGTGCCAGAATGTGGAAATTCAGGGGCATAAGTACCATCCATTTTAGCTGAAGGTTTTTCTGTAGTTTGCAGTTGAGCTGCTTCATTACCATCTACTAACCCTTGCGCCAATTTTTGTGTTTCACTTAAAAATTGCTTCGCTTTTCTTTCTGTAACTTCGCGCTTTCGTTCATACACACTATACAATTCTGCTTGACTCTTTGAAGTAGCTCTAACAATTGTTTTAGGTTGAGCACATTGGATCGCACCTTGCGAAACTTGATCAATCGCAGCATTTTCCGAATGTACTTCCGGAGATCCCTCAGAAAAAACCTTGTCATCACTATAATTAGACGATGTACTCCCTGGATGAACAAAAGACTCAACCAGTCTTGGAGTACTTCCATTATAATCCAATTCGTCAACTTGGGGCTTTGAAAAACCGTCATCGCTTCCATTGCTACTTTGCTTAGGCGAAAGAAGAGTAACATGATCTACTTTGTCTGCCTCTAATGGACTAGAGCTTGGGTCTTCATGGTCAAAACCCTCTTTTCTCTGAGAATTATTTTGATCGTATTTACTTCCTTCATCATCAGAGGCAATAGATGTTGAAACCCATTGACCATTGAGATAGTAGTGCACTGGTCCTTCAACATCGAAAGCTGGCTCTTTTCGTGGGAAGTATGTACTTTGTGGTTTTCCAGAATTGATAGGACGCTCAACACTGTCAGCTACATTGATTGGTCTTTCATCGCTATGATAAATAAATGAGTTCTTAATCTCATTCCTAAAACCATCGTATTTAGGGTTGTGTTGGAATTTTCTAGAAGAGGGCGCCACTGTTTCCTGGGCAGTTCTACCATGATACAGGGAATCCAAAATATCTTGACGCTCGCCATCGTATTTAGGGTTGTGGCGAAATCTATCTCTATCTTTTGGTTCCGGCATCGCTTTGTTGTTATTAACACAAGAATTTTTTGGAGGTTTCTTCTCTGTTGTCGGTTGCGCAACTGCTATTACAGATTGATCGGAAGAATCAGAGCTAACTGGACCTCTAGGTGGTTGCTGCTCAGTTTCTGGATGTTGTGGTTGTGCAACCACTGGCTTTACTTCTTTTTGCTCGAAGGCTTTTTGCATCGCTTTTCCAATAGCATAGGGAACTAAGCCAAAGATTACCGCTAGTGCTGCACCAATGATTTTAATGGATCCCAACGCGATGTCTTGTACTTTGCGACAATCTTTCATTAATGAAAGGCCAACATTGAATTGCTTTTGACCCCAAAGTAAGGGTTTTTGCAAATCATTACCAAATTTGCAAACATTATTTTTAATATCCATAACATTAAACCTTATAATAATTAATTATAGAAAGAATTATATATTAATTAATACTATTTGTAA
>JAJFMB010000064.1 GCA_021772355.1 Chlamydiota bacterium
CTGCTCCCAAGCCGAAGTGGAATCAGATAAAATCAAGACGGGCGCATTAAATGGCTTAGAGTATCAACGGATTGTCTCGTCGGTCAACGAAATGCAAAACAGCTATCTCATCATTGATGATCAACCGGGCTTAAAAATCACAGATCTCCGCTCTCGAGCAAGACGTATGAAAGAAAGCTACAATATTGGCCTCTTAGTCATCGACTACTTACAGCTGCTATCAGGCTCTGGCTCCTCAAGGTCAACGGAAAACCGACAGAGTGAAATTGCCGAAATTTCCCGTAACCTAAAAAATTTAGCCCGAGAGCTCAATATCCCCATTATTTGCTTATCACAGCTTTCTCGAAAAGTTGAAGAAAGACAGGGCCATCGCCCGATGATGAGCGATATTCGTGAAAGTGGTAGTATCGAACAAGATGCCGATGTCATCATGTTCATTATGCGGCGCGATTACTATGATCCCATGGATAAACCCGGAATGGCAGAAATCATCGTTGCTAAAAACCGTCATGGTGGCATCGGCACAGTCAACCTCACATACCGTAAAGAAATTGTTCAATTTGCAAATTATACACCGGTCCACTACGACCAACCGAACGGTCATGCAGACCCGGCTGCCGAGTCGGAATTCAACCAGTTTTCACCAAACTAATAGCAAAATTGCTCCCGAATCCATGAGAAAATGCAGGAGATTGAGTTCTCTGAATTGATCTCTTTACTTAATTTCCCGAATTAGCTAATATCTTCGCTATCAAACGATACACACTTTACCGGAGATAAGATGTCTTCTGTCAAAAAGAAGCGTAGAGCTAAGATTGCGAAGCACAAGCGAAAAAAACGCAGCCGACGCGACCGTCACAAGAATAAGTAATTTTCAACTTTAATATTTTTCCATGTGGACATACCCAGAAGAATATGATGTGATCATCATGGGGGGTGGGCATGCTGGTTGTGAAGCCGCATCTGCCGCCGCTCGTATGGGTGCTCGTACCCTGTTGCTCACAATGAGCCTTGATACTATCGCCAAAATGAGCTGTAATCCAGCAATTGGTGGTATTGCCAAAGGTCATATGGTGCGGGAGATTGACGCGCTTGGTGGAGAAATGGCAAAAGTAACTGATGCCACAGGCATTCAGTTCCGCATGCTTAATGCTGCCAAAGGCCCTGCCGTTTGGGCCCCACGCGCTCAAGCTGATAAGGTCGCCTACCAGTTCGAGATGCGCCACAGGTTGGAACAAATTGAAAATTTACAAATCAAACAAGGCACGATTGAAGACTTGGTGGTTGAAAATGGGGCCATCGTTGGTCTTACGACCAAAGAAGGAGTCCTTTATCGCGCCAAAACGGTTGTTATTTCTTCCGGCACTTTTATGCGTGGCCTATTGCATATCGGCGCCACAAATTACGCCGGTGGACGAGCAGGCGATCAGCCGGCCATTGGCCTTTCCGCAAGTTTACTAAAACTTGGGTTCAAGCTCGGACGTCAAAAAACAGGGACACCTGTACGTATTCACAAGCGATCCATCGATTACAGTTTAACTGAAGAGCAGCCCGGAGAAACCGGAGTCAGATTTTCCTTTGATGAAAATATTGAACCCAAACTTCCGCAAGTCAGCTGCCACATTACCTATACAACTCCCGAAACCAATGAGATCATTTTAGCTAACATAGATCGCTCCCCGCTTTACTCAGGGAAAATTGAAGGAGTCGGCACACGTTACTGCCCTTCAATCGAAGATAAAGTGATGCGCTTTAAAGACAAAGATCGCCATCAAGTTTTTTTAGAACCGGAAGGTGTGCATACTGAAGAAGTGTATGTTAATGGTATCTCATCCTCCCTTCCTTTTGATGTGCAATACGCTTTTGTAAAAAGTGTTCCGGCTCTACGGAATGCAGAAATTACCCGTCCCGGTTACGCTATTGAATATGACTACGTCACTAGCGGCCAGATCCGGCCATCACTAGAAACAACACTTGTAGAAGGACTCTTCTTTGCCGGACAAATCAATGGCACTTCAGGCTATGAAGAGGCTGCAGGACAGGGCTTAATGGCAGGCATAAACGCCGCGAATAAAGTGTTTGGGAAACCGCCGCTTATTTTGAAACGCTCTGAGGCCTACATCGGTGTCATGATTGACGACCTCGTTACAAAAGGGCTTGATGAACCGTATCGCATGTTCACTAGCCGCGCAGAACACCGCCTGCTACTGAGACAAGATAATGCTGATCTTCGCCTCAGAGAGTATGGTCGCCAAATTGGCTTAGTCGACGAGAAACGATACGCTAAATTCCTGCACAAAAAAGAAACTATCGAACAGGAAATGAAGCGACTGAAGAAAACCTTCAAACAACACAATGGTAAAAACGCCTCCCTTGCACAACTGATGTGCCGTCCGGAGTGCACCTATCTCTCTCTACAAGAAACCTATCCCGAAGTGATCAAAGATCACGGTGAAGAGATTAACTTCCAGATTGAGCTCAACCTTAAATACGAGGGGTATATAGAACGGCAAAAAGTTGAAATTGCCAAACTCGCCAACTTAGAAAATGTTGCTATTCCCAATCAATTCGATTATACCTCAGTGAAAGGCTTACGCACGGAGGCAAAAGAACGACTTATGCTAAAAAAACCCCAGACACTCGGACAAGCATCTCGTATCTCAGGCGTCTCTCCCGCAGACATTTCAGTTTTAATGATCGCCCAAAAATCTCGCGCATGAAGCTCAACCTTCTCCTCCTTCACAACTATCCCATCTACCAACAACTACAACTTGAAGAAGCTCTTCTTAGAGCCGATAGCCAAAATTGGTGTGTGATTAACAATGGATCTCCCGACGCCATCGTCATGGGCATCTCAGGAAAACCAGAATCACTGCTCTGTCCTATTTCCTATCCAGAAAATCCCGTTCCTCTCATCAAACGCTTTAGCGGAGGCGGTACCGTCTACGTCGACCACAACACCTTTTTTATCTCGCTTATTTGCAACTCTATTAACCTTCCTCACTACCCACAAGAAATTCTCAAGTGGACAGAAGAACTCTACAAACCAGCATTTCCACACTCCTTCTGTGTACGTGAAAACGACTATGTCATCGGAGAAAAAAAATTCGGTGGTAATGCCCAATACATCTGCAAGGACCGTTGGCTGCATCATAGCACACTTCTCTGGGACTATGATGCCCCTAAAATGAAAACACTCCTAATACCCCCCAAATGTCCCACCTATCGAAATCAACGCTCTCACCACGATTTCCTCTGCACCCTCAACAACTACCTCTCCTCCAAAGAGGAACTCCAGGAAAAGCTTCTCACAACACTCCAAGCCAGATTCTCAATCACCCAAGTAAACCTCGACCACGCAAATCCTATCCTTAACAAACCTCACCGCAAAGCCACGCAACACATCCCCTACAACCAGTAACGACGCCCTCTCGAATTTTTTAGATGGGGTCAGTGTTGAAATCGCCTTCTAGCATTTACCTTTCAACCAGTAAGCGCGAAAGGTGCCGACGCACTCTCGGATTTGTTAGATGGCGCCAGTGTTGAAATCCCCTTCTAGCATTTACCTTTCAACCAGTAAGCGCGAAAGGTCAATCCTAATAGAATAGCTTACACCAGTAAACGCGAAAGGTGCCGACGCACTCTCGGATTTGTTAGATGGGGTCAGATGTTGAAAAACGGGAGGAGGGCAGTGGTCAAGGGCCACGGCCGACGAGCGTTTTCTCGACAGATGGCCTCAGCTAAAAAATCCTGTGAGTGCATGAGGCATCTTGAGTGTTTACACAAGAAAGACCGCTGAAAGGGACTGGGTATTACTCGATCAACACTTTATGTTGATGTGGGTTCAGTTCCCAACGTTCTTGTTCTTCGATTCTGTTGAATCTAGATTCATTCCCGTTGATGTCGTGATCCCTAAAAGTAAATTATCGTCGATAGGCAACATCCAAGCTATCCCTAACAGCAGCCTAAAAAGGTCATTATAGCTCACCATGAGTTTTTTGCAAATCGGCAATTAATATTTTAATATTGCTTAGACTTAGGGGGTTGCTTACCATTATATCCAGTGCATTTAAGGA
>JAJFMB010000065.1 GCA_021772355.1 Chlamydiota bacterium
GATTTGAGGGCGCAGAGGCTTTGGCATTGTGTGGTAAAATTCGTAGTATTGCATGAAGTTATAAGGTGTTTGGCGATTTCCGTAGGTTGCCATGAGCCACGAAGAAAAGGCGCCGTCGCGATAACGCGTTAAGATATTGTGCGCTTTTTTGATTCGCTCTCCATGTAAAATTGCCGCTTGGTTGTTGATGGCTTTCACTTCGGAGGTGATGGAGATTAAAGAGTGAAGGTCTTGAGAAATGTTTGCGTTTTCTGTGGCGTATTCAGAAAGCACGCTTTCTAAATAAGATTTTTCTTTGTCACTGAGTTCTACAACGCTAAAGACACCGGAAAAACCGGATCGTTGCCCGTTGGTGCTCTGCTTAGCCATTGTGGCCATTTTAGAGTTGTTGTCTTTCTTTTTTAATCGTTGTGTGAGGAGTGAGTTGACTTTACCCATGTGAAGACTCCTTGTGATGTAAAGCGGCTTTACTTAAGCGTTTTAAGAGTTCTTTTGCTGCGGCAGTATAATCTTCTGCAGCTCGACTTGTTGGTGCCGTTTCGAAGACGGGTTTTCCGTAGATGGAGGCCTCGGAGATAGTGATATCTCTACGGATTTTGGTTTCCAAGGCTTTTCCCGGAAAGGTTTTTTCGACGACCTCAAGGAAGGCATCGTTGCTTTTTCCTCGCGTATTCCAAAAAGAGAGAAGCACTCCAAGTACGTCCAGGGGGTGGCGTAGGCCAATGTTTTCAATAAACTGTGAGAGACGTTCTAATCCTTTGACGCTATAAAATTCGGGTGTGGCACAGACTAATGTGTAGTGTGCGGCAATCAACGCAGATTCTGTTAACCAGCAGAGAGAGGGCGGCGTGTCGATAATGATATAGTCGTATTTGAGAGGTGTAAGAATGTGTTTAAGGCGTTCATGCGAGTAACGATCCGAGGCAAGCTCCCCTGTTACTTCAACTCTCTCCAACCAGGTGTCGGCGGGAATTAAGTCGAGCTTGGGGATGCAAGTAGAAAGAATGACTTCTTCTATTGACTTTGTGCCTTGCAACACTTGTGCCATGCTATCGTATTCATCGGGGTCAAAACCAAGTCCCGTGGTCAAGTTGGCTTGAGCATCAAAATCAATCAGTAATACGCTTTTATTCCGAAATTTGGCAATTGCGGAACCTAAGTGAAGCGTTGTTGATGTTTTTGCGGTACCACCCTTAAAGCTGCTAATCGCAATGATTTCCATGCCGTCTCCCGAAAATGCTCATTCTTGGAAATCTTACTTTAGCGAAATAAGAGCAATAAGACAACTCAATAATAGTAGACGCGCTAGGAATGGTAGGGGGAGCTTAGTAGCCTCTGATCTCTTTCATCGATTATCTTCTGAAGAAACTCAGGTGTTTTGACCTCGCCGTGAACGATGTTGTCCCGCGTGCGCAAACTGACGGTTTTACTCTCTAGCTCTTTATCGCCGATGGTCAACATGTAGTTGATTTGCGAGAGTTGCGCATTGCGAACTTTTTTACCAACGGACTCGTTGCTGAGATCAACGTCACAGTGAAAACCCGCTTTTTTGATAGTGGCAGCAACTTCTTCAGCAAAAGGAGCGTGGCGGTCTGCAACGGTGAGAACGCGCACTTGAAGGGGTGTGAGCCAAAGAGGAAAGCGGCCGGCAAAGTGTTCGATTAAGATGCCGAAAAAGCGCTCTACAGAACCGAAAATGGCGCGGTGGATCATGACGGGGCGCTTGCGAGAGCCGTCGCTCGCCGTGTATTCAAGCTCGAACTTTTCGGGCAGGGCCATATCGAGTTGTATGGTGCCGCACTGCCATGTTCTGTTGAGGGCATCGCGAATATGGAAGTCGATTTTGGGGCCATAAAAGGCGCCGTCGCCTTCGTTAATTTTATAGGGGCGTTCGGTTTGATCTAGCGCTCCTTTTAAACCTGCTGTGGCAATTTCCCAGTCTTCATCACTTCCAATAGTGTCTTTTTCCGGTTTTGTGGAGAGTTCGAGGTGGTATTCTAGGCCAAAGGCGGTGTAGATTTTATCCATGAGTTGTATGGTTGAGAGGATTTCCGCTTGGATCTGATCTTGTGTCATGAAAATATGAGCGTCGTCTTGGTGGAAGCTGCGTACGCGAAAGAGACCGGAAAGGGAGCCTGATGGTTCATAGCGATGCACGTTGCCGATTTCGGCTACGCGCAGTGGAAGTTCGCGGTAGCTATGGATGTGCGATTTATAATACAGCATACACCCGGGACAATTCATGGGCTTAATGGCGTAGTCATGGTCTTCAATTTCTGATGTGAACATATTTTCCCGGTAGTTTTTCCAGTGACCGGAAAGTTCCCAGAGTTCGCGAGAGAGCATAATAGGAGTTTTAATCTCGACATAGTCGGCTTTATCGAGGCATTCGCGCAAGTAGCCAAGGAGCTGATTCCACACCACCATCCCTTTGGGGTGGATAAAGGGCATCCCGGAAGCGACTTCGTGAAGGGAAAAAAGGTCGAGGCGCGGGCCGATGATTTTATGGTCCCGTTTTTTTGCTTCTTCAAGAAAGTGAAGATAATCTTTTAATTGTTTGCGGTCGGGATAGGTGATGGCGTAAATGCGTGTAAGCATTTCATTTTCTGAATCACCTCGCCCATCGGCGCCCGAGGTTTTTAAAACTTTTAGTGCGTTAATTTTTCCAAGATTGTACAGGTG
>JAJFMB010000066.1 GCA_021772355.1 Chlamydiota bacterium
GCTACGACCCTACTGAAGGAAAGTTTACCGCTCTAAAGAACTAAATGCTCGATTATCCCTTGATGGATACAACTTCACGCACAGCATGAGGGGCTGCGGAACGCGCGCCAACCTGAACGTGTTCTTGAGCAACACAAGGACATCTAGCGTTTCTTCCATAATGGGTAGCTCTTGTTTTACAAACACATAGATGTGCCGGTCTGCTTCTGACAGCGTAAAATCCCTCCCAACATAGGTGGGGTCTTGCTACAAAAAAATGAGCCAAGTTGATATTCACAGCTACTGCCGGTTTACAGCAGGTTGCTTTGGCTTGAGCCGGCGAAAAAAAAGATGCAACGGAAAAAACCGTTATAAAAATCATTGAAGTAATAGTTGAGATCTTCATGATAACACCTCCTACGGTGCGACCATTATACAGAAAGGGATTTAATTAAGCAAATTTGTATATTTCTTTGTACTTATTATTTAAATAGTCGCTAAATGCCTTTGCAGAAAAAGTTTTATTTGTAGAATTTTGTAATAATTCTTTACTTGTGTAACGACGACCCCATTGATGAACATTTTCGTTGAGCCACTGCTTGATAAAGAGCAGTTCTCCTTGTGCCACTCTCTTGCTCCAGTCCGGATGGGCTTTTTCGAAACCCAAAAAGAAATGGGAGGCGAAGAGATTACCAAGGACATAGGTGGGAAAATATCCGAAGGCTCCCATAGACCAATGAATATCTTGTAGACATCCTTCGGCATCTGTTTGAGGAGTGATCCCAAGAAACTTATGCATTTTTTCGTTCCACGCTTCTGGCACATCGCGGATGGCGAGCTTTCCCTCGATCAAATCTTTTTCAAGCTCAAAGCGCAAGATGACATGTAAGGAGTAGGTGACTTCATCGGCATCGACCCGAATAAAAGAGGGTTCGACAATATTGATTGCACGATAAAATTTATTTAGAGAGACATCGTCGAAGCGCCCTTTAAAGGTTTTTTGTAAGAGGGGGTAGAAATGCTGCCAGTAAGGTTTGCTCTGTCCAATAAGGTTTTCCCACCATTTTGACTGGGATTCATGCACACCCATCGAATAAAAATCACCAAGAGGTGTTCCAAAATTTTCCGGAAGAAGTCCCATCTCGTACAGTCCGTGGCCCGCCTCATGTAAAACGGCAAAGATGTTACTCATTAGAGAGGTTGGATGGATAAACGTCGTAATTCTGCTGTCTGTTGGGTGGGAGGCGGATGAAAAAGGATGGACCGAGAAGTCGAGTCTTCCTTTCGCCATGTCATATCCCATGGTATCGATGAGATGTTTCACAAAAGTAATTTGCTTTTTAGGAGGAAATTTCCCATGCAAAAAGGAATCTTCAATTTGTTTTGCAGCAGTGATATTCTTTAGTAATTTTTCTAATGACTTTTTTAAGCTAGTAAATAACTCGCTCACTTCTTTTGTGGAAATGTCGGGTTCGTAGAGATCGAGAAGCGCATCGTAGGGGTGGTCTTGATACCCTAAGTAGTCGGCTTGTTGTCTATTCATCTCGACGACTTGTTCTAAGAAGGGGGCAAAGTGCTGGAAGCTGTTGTTCTTTTTGGCAAAACGCCACGCATGTATGCTCTGAGAGGAGAGCTTGGCGAACTTTTCCACAAACTCTGTCGGAAGAGCAAGTGCTTTACGCACATCACGGCGCCACAACAGCACAGCTTTTTGCTGCTCGTCAGTTAATCCTTTCTCCAAGATTTTTCCGGAGTCGATGTCGATTAATTTGGAGAGGGCGTTGAGAAATTTTTTGCCTGTCTTTTTTTCGTGGATAAGACCAGCCATGACCTCGAGCTGTTCACCTCGAATCGGTGCACCATCAGGAGGCATATGCGTCTCTTGATCCCACCCAAGTATGGATGAAACACCCTCAAGAACGCGAATTTCACGGGAAATTTTATGTAAGTTTTGATACGATTTCATGGAAAGAATTCTAACGGAATTTTGACCATGTTGCAAGTGTCATTTACAGGAAATCCCCAAACAGAAGAGCTTGAGGTTCTTCACGACGGGTTAAGTTACGAAGCCTACCTTGCTAAAGGATTAGAAAAAATGGAGCCCTTTGCCTTTTTTTTAAAAGACGGTGAGATTAAAGGGGGGATAAGCGGCTTCAGTTATTATGGCTGCCACTACATTGACGCGTTGTGGTTGCATCCGACGATACGGGGTAAAGGCTATGGAACTCAGCTGTTGCATCTTGCAGAAAATCTTGCAAAGGAACGAAACTGCCAATTTCTCACTGTAAATACGATGGATTGGGAGGCTTTGTCATTTTATGAAAAACATGGATATTATATTGAATTTCAAAGAGATGGATACGAAAAAGACTCTACGCTCATTTTTTTGAGAAAAAATTTATGAGTCCTTTCTATAGACACGTGTATTCGTGTAAATCGTAAGCGCATTTAGGTATTCTTTTTCGAACTCATCGGGTTTTGATGAGTCGTAAGGGACGAAAAATTTTTGCGAGAAGTCGCATAGTTCTTTAATCGATCCCCCTTTTGACTTTTGATAGATTTTTTGAACCATTTCCCCTACAGTCACTTCTTTCATTTCGCTCTCTACCGCATATGTTCCTTTTATTTTTTCAGGAAAGTATGACTTCATGGTTCTTATGAGCAGATCTCTTCCTGAAGTGGCTGTAAGCATAAAAAGTCTATCGAGCGTGGTGTTCTTTAAAAACTTTACAGCTTCGGTAAGCTTCTTTGGTTTCTGGAAAAACGTCGTGTTTTCACAGCCTGCAGTGACCGTGCGATTG
>JAJFMB010000067.1 GCA_021772355.1 Chlamydiota bacterium
CAACTTCGCCATCGACGGCACGTCTAGCTTCGCGAGCTCCTTGTTGAACGGCATTATCCTCATGTATTGGAGGACGGACACGTCCCCCCCCATATGGTCGCTCGGCGCTGACGATAGAGGGAACGAAAAATAGTGCTACTATTAGTGCTAAAGCGTATTGCTTCATAGTGACCTCACTGCGTTGGAGTCATATTTATATAATACCTTTTTTGAATAAAAAAAACATTATTAATTTATAGTTAAGAACTTAGTGTTATTTGGATATAGTGCGAAGCTCCTCAAGCCCTCCATTAGCTTCTCCTGTTGTCAGTTGATCAAAGGTAAAGGCTGCGCGCACGCACATTTCGTCTTGCTGCTCTTGACTGAATCCGGCAAGAATCAGCCACGCCTCTTTAAGTAGATCTTTGTCCTTATTTGATAGCACCTCCTCTGGGATATCAGACAAAAATGATGGGTTAGTTAAGAGGTTGATACTGCTGATAAAAACTTCTTCTTGGCGCATCACTTCGGGGGCCGTTCGAGGTAACTTCGACTGATCGATTTTCGCTTTATAATAGACACCTGCGCATACAAGACTGAGAGCTGCGAGAACGGGCGCAGTTATTGGGTTGCTAAGAGCTCCAGCAGCTGTTGCTGTTACAACCGCAAATTGACTTGTGTTAAAGGCGCTATAGTTGAATGCTGTTAAGAGAGTTTCGGTTGAATGCGACAACTCTTTTTCAGCTGATTTGTGTTTGTTCGCAATAATTCCAACGAGTGCTGATTCTAATAGCGCAATTTTTTCAACTTGCATTTTCAGAGCCTCATTCTCGGGAAACTGTTCCAGTTCTCTTAGAAGTCGATCGTGATAGTCGACAAAATCATAAAGAGCGTTGGTGTGTTCACTGCTAAGTCCAAGGTCTTTAAGGTTCCATTTTAGCACATTTTTATAGAGAGTTCGCGTCGCTTTACCATCTCCTAAGGCTTCCATCTCTTCAACTCTCTCTTGCACAGCGGAGCCTAACTCTTTTTCTAGTGTTTGTTTCGCTGAGGATGCGTGGGCATTTGTGGTGTGCTGGAACGCACTTTTTACACTCTTTAGTGCGCTTCCCATTTTTTTTGTAAATGCGTGCTTGGATGGAGAAGCTGAAGGCATTTCTTCTCGGTGGGGGGCATCATCAAAGACTTTAGTTGCAGCATCATCTTGCGCCGACAACTGGATGGCTTTTTTGACATCTGATTCTGTTGAAGCTATATAGCGGCCGATGCATTGTTGATAGCCATGATTCAACATTTTTTCAGACTTCCAGAACTCCTCTTTTCGTTTGGCGATCAACTCAAGTTCGCGGGCTTTTCCGATGATATCTTTTCTTTCTTGTTTGAGAGCGCTTAGATACTCTTTATCGACACTATCTGCATTATCCATGGTTGAAATGATTTCCTTATCAATTTCGGTCGCTAGTTGCGTCATCGTTTTAAAAAGTTCTTGATTCTCGCGCGTGATATCCTGGATTTCCGCCGTGATAGCAAGACGTTCATCGTTCGTGCGGGCTTTCTTTAACTTTTTATCTAGTTCTTCGTACCGTTTTTCCAGTTTTTTGAAGCGCGTTTCGATCGCTTTTTTATCTGTTTTGGATAATTTCACTCTGGGATGTTTTTCTGAGATGCTTTGGCATGCGTGATCGAGGTGATGAATCATATCCGTTCTTTTGGAAAAGACGGTGTTTATCATGGCGTTTCCACGATTAATTTTTTCTTGCTTTTCAAGAATGGATTTTCTTTTTTTATATTGGTTTTTTACGTTAATGGCGTGCAAACCGGAAATGATTCCTAAACCGAAAGCGTGGGCAATGGGAACCAAGTCGACAGCAAATGCTAATACTTCGCTCGGTTTTGTTGTAAAAACTGAATCCGCCTTCTCGCTTATTTTTTTAAGACCTGTAAGCACAAAATCCATATTGTCACGGATTTGATTCTCAAATTCCCCAATTAACGCCTCATCCATCTGATCTGACATCTCTAACTCAGAATCGACTGCATCGAGGCCCTTAAAAATTGAGGTGAAAATTTCAGGCGATTGCGACTCTAACGCATGCAAGGAAACAGCGCCTTGAGTTTGCAGTTCCAAAAGATGTAACAACTCTACTGTGATCAGAATTTTATACATGGTTGTCACAGTTTGAATCGTGAAATTGGTCATTTTGACTGATGTCGTGTCAAGAGCCTGTCTATTTGCTTCTAGAGCTTCTAATTCTTGACGATAAAAGACGATTTGATCTTTTGTTATGGTCCTGTTGGTAATTCCAATTTTGATCGCGGATTGAATGTCTTTGATCCGTTTTTGAACTGTTTTTAAATCTTTGATCAAAGGTTTGTGCTGTGGAAATCGTGTGTCGGTTTTGTAGTTGACTGGAAATTTACCGGCCCAAGCTTTTTTGGATGTTTCAACGGACTCCGTTCCCACAGCTGCGCTCGTCTCCAGATCTACTTGTGCTTCATGCGCGGCACCTCCATCGCCCTCAGCTTCAGTAGCATATGGTGTAATAGTTGCTGATTTGCTATGGCCGCCCTCGGCATATGTATCTCCATGTGGATCCTTCTCACTATGCTCTTCTGCATGATCACCTCCAGCATGGACTAGCGTAAACCAACTTGGTAAAGACAATATTGCGATTTTCATCATGTTGGAGGCAGCGTGAAGAGAGGTTTTATCTTCTGCTAGCTTAGGCATGGCGATGATAAAGGTTTTCTCCTGAATTTGTGAGATGTACTTATTGACCAGCCTAGTTTTCACTTCTTCAGGACGATCTTTAAATACCGCATTTTGGCTAAGAGAATCTTTTATAAACTCGACGTAGGCATTACTTGCAGTCGCGCCGAGCTTAGCAATTGAGTAACTTAAGAAGGGATACATTTCATGGATTTTCATGCTTTTTCCTGTCAGTTTACGAAAAAAGCTTTGATACTTTCCTTTAGATTTAAAAATGGTCTTAAAGTCACTTTCAAAATTTTTGAACAACCCAGTCATAAATTTTTCCCAGTTTTCGGGAGGATGCCTTTCTATTTCTTCCAGGTTTTTCTCAAGTTTACCCAAAATTTTTAATGCTTCTTCTTGTTGCTTTATGTCTGTGATGTTTTCCTTCACCTGGGATTTCAGTTCGGCTAGCTGAGTTTTTACCTCGCGGGTTAGCGACGCTTTTACCCAACTATTTTGCGCTCCATTATTAGCAATGCAGTGATTAAGATCATTTTTCACAATCTCTGAATTATCAGGCGTTTGATCTGTGCCTTTGAGTTGGGGGATACCTTCACTCCCAAGAGGTGACGACGACGGATCAATAGCTCGGTTCGGTGGCAATGAATTAGGGCTTACCATCCTTTCCCCCTCTTGAATCGGATGACAATTAATACATATTAATTATATTAAATAATTTATTATATATCAAGTAAGTGTGATATATATCAGACGTTCTATAGTTTGTTATTTATTTGCATTTCAAAACGAAATTCACTAAGTTTTTGCCTTTAAATTTTTTCAGGAGATAGCCATGAGCGAGCAAACCCTTACCCAATCAGCAACTTACGAACGTCTATGTCAAGTCATTCCGGGAGGAGTGAACTCCCCGGTTCGCGCATTTAAAGGGCTTGATCACCCTCCAATGGTGGCTCACCAGGGAATAAAAGACTGTGTTATCGACGTTGAGGGGAATAAGTTTGTCGATTATTGCTGCTCATGGGGGGCACTGGT
Source organism: Chlamydiota bacterium (assembly GCA_021772355.1). Taxonomy (GTDB): domain Bacteria; phylum Chlamydiota; class Chlamydiia; order Chlamydiales; family JAJFMB01; genus JAJFMB01. Next base: position 3,728 of record JAJFMB010000067.1, read on the forward strand.
TCATGGACACGCTCATCCCAAAATTTTAGAAGCTGCTAAAAAACGGATGGAGTTGGGAACAACTTTTGGTATCACAAGTGAAATAGAAGGGGAGCTTGCTCAAGTGATTGTCGATAGCGTTCCTTCTTTAGATCAAATTCGTTTTGTTTCTTCCGGAACCGAGGCTACAATGAGCGCAGCTAGACTCGCTAGGGGTTATACCGGAAAAGAAATTATCGTGAAATTTGCCGGAAATTATCACGGCCATGCTGATTTTTTCTTAGTACAAGCGGGGTCGGGCGTGACCACGATGTCTTCTTCATCCTCAGCAGGTATTCCTGAGGCAATGGTGCAGCACATGGCCTGCCTTCCCTATAACGATACAGCGGCAGCTTTGCGCTTTTTACAAGATCCTGCGCATCGCGACAATATCGCAGCTGTAATCTTGGAGCCTATCGCTGCAAATATGGGTGTAGTGCCTGCTTCGCATAGCTTCTTGGAGATGCTTCGGGAAGAAACAGCGAAAATGGGAGCTGTGTTGATCTTTGATGAAGTGATCAGTGGATTTCGCGTAGGCCGAGAGGGGGCACAGGGGTACTACGGCATCGAGTCGGATATGACCTGCTTTGGAAAAATTGTAGGGGGTGGATTCCCTGCGGCTGCCTTCGGTGGAAAGAGAGCGATTATGGAATATTTGGCTCCTCAAGGCCCTGTCTATCAGGCGGGCACGTTGTCTGGCAACCCGGTTGCTATGGCTGCTGGACTTCAGTCGTTAGCTTTGCTTTCTCAAGAGGGTGTCTATGAAGAGTTGGAACGTAAAACTAACATTATCACCGAGCCCGTCAAGGATTTCCTTTTAGATAATAATAGCAATGCTTGTATTCAACAGGTTGGATCACTCTTTACGTTGTTTTTCGGGAAAAAGGCTGTGAACAATTTTGATGATGCCAAAGCTCTTGACCTCACAACTTTTGCCGAGTTCTTCCGCTTTATGTATCAAAATGGGATTTATGTTTCGCCATCTCAGCATGAAGCGTGGTTTATCTCCACGGTACATGAGGAAGAGCATCTAGAGAAGACACGCGATCTTATTCTCGAATTCTTGAAAAAATCGATGTAAATTTATTAGGGCGCTCTGCATAGATTGACTGTATGGAAAGAAAGCGCCCTTTAAAGATCGCCATGGTTCTTGACGTTTATGATGACCCTCGAAATGGAGCAGCCATTTCGACGAGGCGTTTTACTGAAATGCTGAGAGATAGGGGACACCAAGTTACGATTGTAAGTACGGGCGAACAAGTACCTAACAAAGTCGTGCTCAAGGATTTTAGTGTTCCTTTTTTCAACAACTTACTTAAGGATTTGAAATTCTCTTTTGCTCTTCCCAACGAAAAACTGATGAAGGAGACATTTCAAGAGTGTGATGTCGTTCATGTGCAGTTTCCCTTCTGGTGTTCCATGCGGGCGATTACTATAGCAAAAAAGTTAGGAAAATCTGTCGTCGCAACGTTCCATATACAGGCGGAAAACCTCTTCTACAATGTCGGGCTACGCAATGAATTTTGGCAAAGCCAGGGATACCGTTTTTTCTTAATGAGCATTTACAATCGTTCTGACTGGATCATATTTCCTAGTGAGTTTGCAAAGAGCGAATTGCAGCAGCACGGGCTAAAGGTTCCGGGAAGTGTTATTTCCAATGGCGTGCCAAAGGAGTATCACAAAATGAACGTAGAAAAAAATACCGAAAAATTTGTCATCTTGATGGTGGGACGCCTCTCAAAAGAGAAAAGACAGGATTTGCTCATTGAAGCGGTAGCACAGTCTAAATACCGATCGAAGATCCATTTGATGCTTATTGGCGATGGACCCCTTAGAATACAGCTTCGGGAGTTAGCTGACAAAAAAGAGATCTCTGTTGCGTTTGATTACCTTGACACGACTGAAGTAATTCGCTGTTATAATCAAGCCGACCTCTATGTACACGCCTCTGAGATCGAAGTGGAGTGCATGACAGCCATGGAAGCGATGGCCTGCGGTTTGCCTGTTTTGGCCTCAAATTCTCCGAAGAGCGCCACCAAACAATTTGCCTTAAACGATAAATTTTTATTCAAAAATACTGATCCTTCAGATCTTGCAGCAAAAATCGACTACTGGATCGAACATCCTGAGGAGCTTGACGCAGCAAAAGAGCAAGCGCTGCATAGTGCGGAAAACTATCGCATCGAGCGCTCTGTCGATCAGTTAGAGAAAGTTTATTATAATCTTCTTAAAGATAAAGTTATAACTGGCTAAAAACCATATTTTTACGTATTATATTATCTTTTAATTAAAGGGTTTATCTATGTCAGTTGTTTGTCCAGTTCCAAAAACG
>JAJFMB010000068.1 GCA_021772355.1 Chlamydiota bacterium
TCTTTTTTTCAGTCACCAGTGGCCTGGAAAAACTGTGGATTGATAAACTTATCGCCCTAACAGCCCCTGTTAGGGTTACTCCCACAACTGATTACTATCGATCATTCTACTATCTATCAGACAGCATAAGCTCCGACTCGGATTATACGCTCAAATCCATTGCCGAAAAGAGGGAGTCTGCGATCCCCTTATCCTACAATGCTAATATTGATGAAGAAATTCCCACGCACTGGTCCTCTCCTGATTTGGATCAGAACGGTGATATCAAAGACCTTGTAAAAATTGCATTTGCTGAAATCGACGGCGTTCCAAATGTCAGCGCTGAAGATTTTGAAATGACTGTGGGTAATTTGAAGCTCAAGCAAATTGGAAACAGTGAGCAAAACTCCCAGATCTCTCAAGCTAGTTACCTCGGATCCTTCGATACGCGCAATTCCGGGTTAGTGAATACAATACAGCCGTTAAGTGCAGAAGACCTCAATCATCTGTATTTCACATTGGCATATGCGCCGGAGAATGGATTGGAAAGTAATGCACACGATCTCTTCTTTGCAACACCCTCGGCCGTGCAAGAAAACTTAGAGCGTTTCTTTAGCAACGTAACAATCAACTCTCTTAAGACCCCGGAAACAGGATGGGTCATCCCTCATCACCTCTTTCCTAATGAAGGATCACTTACTGCGGTTGCTCTTCTAGAACAATACCCGAAGCGTCTGATCATACCTCAAAACAATTCGCAACTCGAAGTCCTAAAGAAAAAATACAACGATGCTCCTTTAGGTAAACTTACGTTCGGTTCTGACCATAATGTATTAACGCTTCCCAATGACGAAAACATACTTCTTGGTCACGACACAGTCATCGCAACAACTGGTGCACTAACCATGACGGGTGCTGTACAAGAGGAAGCTGTTTCAACAAGTCGTCATCCTGCTGAGGTTCCTTTTGAAGTTGCGTTTTCATTACAAAACACCCCGTTTAAAGGTGTTGTTCCTATCAGAAATCTTGAAATTGCAAAAGCAGACGTTACCACACAATTTAAAGATCGGCCGGAAAAGCCCCCTTTTTGGTCTTATAGCCAAAACAATGAATACGTTTTACCAAAAGATCCATTGCTTGGTGATGGAATTTTACTACCAAAAACATTTCGTGAAGCGCATGTCAAAATAGGCGATCAAGGCACTTTATCCTACTATTCGCCAACTACGAGTTCCGTGCAAGAGATGCGCCTTCCTGTCTATGTTGCCGGCTTTTACGATCCCGGCATCATTCCTATTGGGGGCAAATTTGTTATTGCCAACAAAAAAATCACCTCTCTTTTCCGTCTCTCCCATATGCAGGAAGACTCACTACTCAGCAACGGTATTAACGTGCGCTTTAGTGCCCTTGACAAAGCGGATCAAGTAAAAGAAGCATTGGAAAAACGGTTCCAAGAAGCGGGCATTTCCTCCTACTGGAAAGTGGAAACATACAAAGAATACGAATTTACCCGCGATCTCATTCAGCAATTGCACAGTGAAAAAAACCTCTTCACATTGATCTCAACAGTGATCATCATTGTCGCTTGCTCAAACATTATTTCCATGCTTATCATCCTTGTAAATGACAAGAAACTTGAAATCGGCATCTTGCGCTCCATGGGGGCGTCATCGCCTAGCGTCGCCTGTATCTTCGGATTTTGTGGGATCATCATGGGCTTTGTAGGAAGTTTAATCGGCGCTATTGCCGCTTTCCTCACTCTGCACAACATACAAGCCCTTGTAAGGTTTCTCAGCTGGATTCAAGGGTATGACATGTTCAATCCGATGTTTTACGGTGACACCCTGCCACACGACATGAGCGGTGAAGCATTAATCTTTGTTTTCTTTGCAACCGTGGTTATCTCTCTTATCGCAGGATTAGTGCCCGCTGCAAAGGCTAGTATGCTTAGACCCTCTACTATCTTGAGGTCGGAATAATGACAGACGTTATCCTAAAGGCAAAACAGCTAAAGAAGTCCTTCTACAACCCTTCAAAAGTTGACATCTTCACCGGAATTGACCTTGAGGTCCATAGAGGTGAGACAGTTGCTATCATGGGACGTTCAGGACAGGGGAAGAGCACACTTCTGCAAATACTCGGCACCCTTGACAAACCCTGTAAAGGCAAGTTAGAAATTGCCAATTACCGCGTCTCCTTCTTTAACAAAGCGAAAATCCGCAATCAACATATTGGTTTTATCTTTCAGTCTTTCCACCTTCTGGATGACTACACAGCGATCGATAACATCCTAATGCCTGCATGCATTGCACGTAAAAGCACTCACAGCGGTAGCGCCGCTTATAACCGTGGTTTTGAACTACTTGACAAAGTTGGTCTTACGAACCGCGCAGACTTTCCCGCCAAACTCCTATCCGGCGGGGAGAAACAAAGAATCGCAATTGCCCGCGCTATGTGCAATGACCCAGACATCATCTTCGCAGATGAGCCCTCAGGCAATCTTGACGATCAAACCTCCGAAATGATTCACCACCTTCTGTTAAGTTTTGCTAAAGAACATGGCAAAACCCTAGTCATTGTCACTCACGACAATCGTCTCGCCGAACTCTGTGAGACGCGCTACACCCTCCAAGAGGGAAAGCTCACTCCTCAAGCATAAAACATCCTTAATTTACGCTCCTTTTTTTTGTATATTTTCAATTTTAATATTGACATATGATTGACCATTGGACAGTATTCAGAATTACAGGAAATCGTGTATGCACAATAAGACCAGCCCATTTGTAACCCGCATGAATTATGCACTTTACGCAACGATTGCGCTTACTCTGCTAGGAGGATTTATTCTATCAATCATCTCCTGGTTGGAGGTGTGCACGCAAGAGTGTTCGGATGCCCATCATTATCAGTTCTTTGGACTTTCCTTTGGAATGATCGGTATTGTCTATTTTGGCGTTATGATCCTTTTTCACTTAATAGCCTTTAAGATTCCGCTCTTTACGATGCTGACCGGCTTTATGATAGCCGGAGGGCTTGGAGCTGAAATCATGCTTATTATCATCCAAAAGTATGTCATTGGAAAATGGTGCCCCGTATGCCTAAGCATAGCGGGAATGATCTTCATAGCGGCCTTAAGTTATTTTTCGCTCTACATGATAGAACTGGATCTTATTATCAAAAAAAGCAAGAGGGGAAAAATCATGCAAAGTATATGGAAAGGAATTTCTTCAATATCGATTTTTGCAGTCGGCTTTATTTTAACATTTGTAGGGATTGGCAAAGAGGACAAACTACAAGCTGCACAAAGCGCTATTGAGCAAAATCTAGTCTTCGGAAACAACAAAAGCCCGGTCACCGTCTTTGTCTTTACCGATTGGCAATGTCCTGCGTGTCGCGAGGCAGAACCTGCCATTGAGAAAATGTTCCCATCACTCTCTTCGAAAGCCCAAGTCGTATTTGTTGACTTGGCAATCCACCCGGAATCCTTGAATTTTATTCCCTATAATCTCTCCTTTATTTTCAGAAATAAAACACAATACATACAGCTCCGACATATCCT
>JAJFMB010000069.1 GCA_021772355.1 Chlamydiota bacterium
AAAGTAACGGGGGTATCTCGAAAACTGGGAGAAGTGCGATTAAAGAGAAGACGTCTTAGTGATACGTATGAATACAAGCGCTACTGCAAAGAGTTTGCTCCTCATGAAAACGGCGATGTTGTCACCATTGAAGAACTAAAGGAGTTTGAAGAGGAGATCTCTAGTGCAGCTCCCAAAGAATTAGATGAGCTAAGACGTTTGTGCATCGCACAGGCTGGAAGAGTCTCTAGCGTAGTCGATCCCTCTCTGATGTATGCTGATGTACTATCGCAACAAAAATGGCATGGAGTTATGGCAATGATTACAGCAAAAATTGGATAACAATAAGGATTAAAAACATGTTTAGTAGCGATGTCGCCGGAAAAGTTCCTATCGATCAAATGCAGGGTTGTCTTACATGGTGGAATAGCAATGGATTAAATCATTCTGTTCAGGTAGATGATCATGCTAAGACAATTACAGTTATGATGGGGGGAGAGGAAAAAAGAATTGAAATTAAAGATCCACTGACTGTTGAACATGCTGTTAGAAAGGGAATTCTTAATGATAGGGGCTGTGACGTTAAAATGAGTATCTATAAGTTGACTGTTCATGGGGAAAAAAGTGACGGTAGCTCTTTTACGATCACAGCTGAAGCTTATAGTACTACTGCAGTTGGAGGAAAAGTAGAATTTAGGAAAAGTGACGTAAAAATAGGATAATGGACAAATTTGCTTCTCTTTGCTACGGTATTTCTTTTATTTGGAGGTGATGATGCCAGTAGCAGTTGTAACGGGAAGTAATCGCGGCATAGGATTGTCGTTTTGCAAGTTGCTCTCTCAAATGGGGTATGAGGTTCTAGCACTTTGTCGAAAATCAAGTCCCGAACTGGAAAAACTGGGCGTGACGATTGAAGAGGGAATCGATGTTACAGATGAGAAAAAACTTGGTGATGTAGCACGCAAGCATCAGGGAAAAACTGTTGATCTTCTGCTCAATAATGCGGGAATTATGGATAGAATTTCCATTGACGGGTTTGACTGGAAGAGTATGCAGCATCAGTTTGAAATCAACACTCTCGGACCCTTGAAGGTCACCGAGGCATTTCTCCCTCTTATGTCTAAGGGTAGTAAAATCGGCATGATTACAAGCAGAATGGGGTCAATTGGCGATAACACCTCAGGCGGAAGTTACGGCTATCGCATCTCTAAAGCGGGACTTAATATCGCTAGCAGATCCCTCGCTCACGACCTCAAAGAAAAAGGGATTGCTGTTGCTGTCCTGCATCCCGGTTATGTGCAAACGAGGATGGTCGACTTTGGAGGAGATATTGATTCAGATACAGCCGCGAAACGTCTTCTTAAGCGGATCGATGAACTGACATTGGACACAAGTGGCTCCTTCTGGCACTCAAATGGAGAAATTCTGCCATGGTAGTCCCTGAAGCAATTAAAACATGTTTTCGTGAAAAATTTGGATTCCCGGATGCCCCTTTGATTGGGCAGGTTGCGACTGTGACTCCAGATGGACCGACCATTCGCTCTATGCGGATGTACCAGTTTAATGAAGCCGGTCAATTGATTTTTATGTCGCATCGTCACTCGCACAAATGGCGACAGCTTGTGCAAGATCCTAAACTGGCCATTTGCTTTGTGAGTTCCGATTTGCTGACTCAAGTTACAGTCAAAGGGGATGTAACCCTAAAACAAGGCACACCCGATCTCCAATCTTACTGGGAAAACGTGCGTCTCGATGTCAGGAAAATCTACGATAACTACGATGTCGAAGGCCCCTTTACCGGAGTCAAAGACCTTACACCACCAAAACTTTGTCCCGATTCTTTTGGTCTTATTCTTGTCAATCCCACCAAGTGGGAGCTTCTAGAGTTATCACCCAGTGACTACCCCGCAAGTAACAGGACAGTTTTCCACTTAGAGCATGGAAAGTGGAGTGACCAAAGAGTGAATGTAGGATAAAAGAACTTGGGGGAAATACTCTTAGACTGAGTAGATGTGTGCTTGACCTGCCATGGTGGCGTTTTCCCCCTCTGTATCGATCCATATGGCTCCGCCACGGTTTTCAATAACTGCCGTGTTGGCAATTTGCGATAGGTGTTTCGCTACGGCATATGCGCTCAATGAGCCTGAACCGCAGGCAGAGGTGATTCTTTCCACTCCTCGCTCATAGGTTTTATTGGCGATCAAATGAGGGCCGGCGATTGAAATCGTATTGAGATTCACAGTATGAGCAAACAGTTTTAGCTTGTTGACTTTTTTGCCAATTGAAGTTAATTCAGCATCCGTTAATGGGTCAAGGGTGACTAAATGCGGCTCGCCTAAAGCATAAATGAGATAGAAAAGATGGTTTTCCAAATGCAGCGACTCCTCAACTCGAGGTATTGAGCAACTGAAGCTATAGCCTTTTGCGTGAGAGTTAAGAGCTATTTTTCCACTGTCCACTAACAAAGAGTAGCGGTGAGTATTGCCTAAAGTCATATCCAGCAAACGGGCTATTGCTCTTGAACCATTGCCGCAAAAGGCGGACTGTGATCCATCTCTTTCCCACACAGACATGCGAAAAAAAAGATGAGCGTTCTCCTCTCCTTCCAAATTGACAAAGAGGGCGCTATCTAGGTCGAATCGGTGCAAAATAGCGCGGTAATCGATCCTTTCCGGCCTTTGCTCTAAAGCAAGAAAAAACGTGTTGCCGGTTGCGCTACCCAAGCAATATTTAGACTGTAGATTATTTTTTACAAACTCTTTCATAATTAGAATAGTACTATGAAATGTCAATTTCTTAAACCCCTGTAGTTCTATAAACACAGATAGTCTAATTACGGGGAAAATGGAAAAAATACGATAGTAATATTTGTTGATGAATTCTAACGGTAGGTGCGCCCTTGGCGGCGATGGCAGAAGTGCCAGAAGGAGTGGTAGAGATAAAGATCGGAAAGATCTAAAGAAACATAAGGGTCGCTGCAAGTTAGAGATGTGGCAAGGATTGCAGTTGTTGTTTCAAGATCAGACATCTTATTCTCCTGTGATTTGTTGTCAATGGGCTTTTCAAGATAGCAGGAGAAGCAGAAACAGTGCAATATAATTTTACAAACGATCAAAGTCTATATCCATTGAGCAAAGGGATATTTATCGGTAAAGGCGTCAATCATTTCTCTGAGATCGTTTGCCTCATGGTTCATAAATTTTTGCAACTCTTTGTCTAGAACTATTAAATCCTGTTGAATTTGTTTGTATGTGTTTTGATCAGGTATTTTGATATCATCAGATAGATCTAATTGATGTGTTTTTCCTAGTGTTGTTAATGTTAGAGCGCCTTCTGATTGACGATTGATAAAACGTTCCATATTGATTTGTTTGTCGAAATGCTTGTCTGAAAATTTTTGAATTGCTTTGGCAACTGCTGAGTGATTTTCCTTATTAGCATCCATAGTCTGAGTGAGATCTTTCATGTCATTTTCCCAAGTATCTCTATTGATGACTTGGGATGGTTTAGGAAAAAGAAATTGGTAACGATTATTTTGATCCTTTTCGAGCTTGATGTAACCATCAGAATGCACATCAAAAGCACTACTTAGGCGAGAAAAACTTGGATCAAACTGTGCACCCATAATAATCCCCCATTTTATAACTAATTATCATTATAACATATTGTTATTTATAACGTTTGTTAATAAATTATTAATTTACGTGTTATTCTAACTTAAAGTGTCTTCGAAAGGCTTTTTCAACAAAGCGGGGTTTTGGTATGATGCGTCTTTTATTTAACCGGAAGATTTCCAATGATTGATTTTCTGTATTCCTTGCATGAAGGGCTTCTGTTTGCATCAAGCCTTTTTATTGTCGCCTGTAGCATCTTCATCTCCATCAAGTTGCGATTTGTTCAGTTAACCATTTTTCCCGTCCTTAAAAAGGTGGTGGCTTCTATTTTTTCAAACAAAGGAAAGGAAGGGCAGAATACGATATTTCCCTATAAGGCTCTTTTTACAGCGATGTCGACGACGTTGGGAATCGGAACAATAGTGGCGCCGGTTATTGCCATCACTTTGGGAGGGCCCGGAGCTCTGTTGGGATTCGTGCTCGTTTCTTTTTTTGGAGGAGCAGTCACTTATGCTGAAGTGAATTTAAGCATTAAATACCGTCAGAGAAGAGATAACGGCGACATTATGGCTGGACCGATGTCTTATCTAAATCGAATTTTATCACCTCAATTTGCTGTTTGGTACGCTCTCTCCTGTTCGGTGCTTATGATTGGGTGGTCAGGTGCGCAAGCCAATCAGTTGGCAGCATTTCTGGACTCTCCCTTATTGGGGGTATTTCGCGTTCCTACCTTTATTTCAGGACTTGCGATTGCAGGTTGTGTGATTGCGGTGCTTTTGGGTGGGATAAAGAGAATAGGATCGGTCTCTTCTAAAATGGTTCCGGTGATGTTTGTACTCTATATGGGATCGAGCTTATGGCTGCTTGGCTCAAATCTCCATCTCCTCCCAGAGGTAATTTCCGATATTTTTCGTTCGGCATTTACTCCGTATGCCATGGCAAGTGGTACGTTGGTGGGGGGGATTGCCAGTTCACTACGCTGGGGGATTCTAAAAGGTTCTCAGGTGTGTGAGGCAGGTGTAGGAACCCAAACGATCCCTCATTCTTTGGCGGAAACACAGGACCCCGCTTCTCAAGGCATGTTGGCTGTTGTATCCACTTTCACCGCTGGATTAATTGCGGTCATTTCCGGTTGTGTGGCTCTGATGACTAAGACTTGGCTTGATCCTGATCTTCCTCTTGGAATGAGTATGGTAGCAAGCTCCTACTGTCAATACTTCTCCACTTTCGGCGTCTCTATTATCGGACTTTGCACTTTGCTTTTTGCCTTGGGAACGATTCTCGGAAATAGCTTTAACGGATCTCAGACCTTTTACTATCTCTTTGATAAAAAGTATCTCGTTTATTACTACTGCTGCACTGGATTTTTCATTTTCCTCAGCAGTATGATGGAGGTAAAAACCATGTGGTCGATCGTCGATCCTTTAATGATAGGCATGGTCATTCCACACCTTTGTGCTCTGACGTATTTTGTGCACCAAAATGCCCACGAGTTGCTCGTCCATCAAAATAGCTTACATGAGGTTTAACCCCTAATTGTGACCTAATCTGAGGTTTGTAAATAATATTTTAACAGGTAGTATATTATAGATGGAAAAGTCAATATATTAAATATTATTATTGACGATAATGAGTAAGAAGTATAGAATGACTGTTTATTAGTAATAAAAATA
>JAJFMB010000070.1 GCA_021772355.1 Chlamydiota bacterium
CTTCAAATGCGTCCATGTCGGGAGTGTCGGATGGATAGGCGTGCCCCCCTTTAATCTCTCGCGTGGCGTAGAGTTCCAAGAGATCTTTGGCATAGCCTAAAATGGCGCGTTGGGTTTGTTCCTTGGCGCGCTTCCACCTGTTGCTTCCTATCGTGTGAAGTTTGGGGATTTCTTCTGAGGAGCCGATGTATTTTGTGATCAAGTGCGCTTGATTAACGGGAACAAAAAGCTTGGCTTGATCGGCGTATTCGATAAGGAAAAATTCTGTGAGATTCCCTTCATGGTTGGGGCGCTTCTCAATGCCGACATAGCGGCCAATACCGTTATTGAGGTGAACGATGAGTTCGCCGGGAGTGAGATCGAATGCTTGCGAGGGAACAGTGTGGTAGGTGCTGCGCTGTTTTTGTCTGCGAATTTTGAAACGGTGTGTGATTTCTGTCATCGGGAAGAGCATCACATCACAGTCCGGCACAACTAAACCGCTTGATAAGTACCCGATATGATAGGTGGAATCATCGGGGAGTTTGATGTTGTTTTCCAAGATTCTTTTTTGCAGAGTGGACTCTTCAGGTTCACTGTTACACAGAAGGTGCAGCGCGATCTTTGAATGGGCTAATGCATTGAGGGAGAGTAGAAGATCGTGTCCGGTGACCTCTTCTTGATCGGGCAAAAGAAAGTGGCTTAAAGGCACAAAGGGGTGATTCCACCTTTTTGCTTGCAGTGTGCGGTTGAACATCTGAAAGGCAAGGGTGTGCATCGCGTGTTCTGAGTAGTAGCCCCGTTCATCTTCATCAATAATTTCGATAGAACTGAGTTCTTCAATCGGTTGCGGCGTCCAGTAGAGTGTTTGCCTGTGGGAAATCGCGTCGAGAAACTGTTCAATACTCGTAAAGTTGGGAGTGGGTGAGTTACTCGCGCCGAGCAGGGCGACATAGCGATCTTCTAGAGAAAGGATATCGTCAAAAATGACAATGGTATCTTCTCCAAGATAATCCAGGATTGTGCTTGTTTCTTGTGCATTTTGGAGTAGCTCCATTTCTTGTGCAGGAGTGACTTCCACCTCATCTACAGGTTTGACCGATTTTTGACCGATGGGATCGTAGATGCGGATCGATTCGATGGCATCGCCCCAGAATTCTAGGCGAAATGGGTCGGGCGAGGAGACGGGGAAGATGTCGATGATGCCGCCGCGCACGGCAAACTCTCCCTTATCGGATGCAACAGGTGTGCGTACGTAACCCATATCATTTAACTGTTGAATTAACGTTTCAAAACCGATGGTTTCTCCCTTTTTAAGGGTGACGTAGAGATGATCAAATGAGGTGGGAGAGATCAGGCGCTGTAAACAGGCGTGCAGGTTGCTCAATATGATGACAGGTTCGTTGTGATCGAGAATGGTATGCAATACTTGGTAGCGGTCGCCCACAACGTCGGGGCTTGGAGGAATTTTTTCGGAAGGGAGTGTTTCCCATGCCGGAAATGTGATGACGGGACGATTGGTAAAGAAGGGGAAATCGTGATAAAGGCGTCCCTCTTCTTGGCTGGCGCCAGTGAGAATTAGCACATTTTTTCCGGTGGCTTGCTGCGCTATAGCGGCAATCAGAGCTTTGGGTGAATTCCACAATCCTTCAACAAGAACGGATTGTTTCGCTTGCAGGGCGTGATGCAAGGAGAGCAGGCGTTCGCTGGAAAGAAGACGTTCAATCACGGGAAGTCTCGAGAAGTTCACGCGCTTTGGCAAGAGCTTCGGGTATTTTTTGAGGAGATTTTCCTCCCGCTTGTGCACTATTGGCTTTACCGCCGCCACCCCCATTAACAATTGGGGCAATTGTCTTAATGATCTGTTGGGCGTTGATCCCTTTGCCCACCAAGTCGTCTGAAATACGCACGAGGAGGTGACACCTGCCGTCCGATTCAGACCCAAATACGAGAACAGCAGAGGAGATGGAACCGATGATTTCATCTGCCACAAAGCGCATGTCATCGGGAGATAAAGCAACTTTTTGTGCGATGAGGGGAATGTCACAGACATTTTCAATTTTCTTTGAGAGCTCGGCAATCAAGTGAGTCAATTGCCCTTTTCGAAAACCATCAACTTCTTGAGTAAGCGCACGGTTCTCTTCGAGAAGGTGTTCGAGACGGGCAGTAATTTTTTGTGGCTGTGTCTTCAACAAGGTGGCGAGATGTTCTAGTTGGTCCTCGGCTTGGCGTGCGAACTCTTCTGCCTCCTTCCCTGAGACAGCTTCAATTCTGCGAACGCCGGCAGCGATGCTGCTTTCCTTGGTGATGCGAAAGTAGCCAATAGTGCCAACTGCTGAAGTGTGCGTGCCGCCGCAAAGTTCTTTAGAGTAGTCGATGTCGATCACGCGCACTTTGGTGCCGTATTTTTCTCCGAAAAATTGCTTGATCTCCCCTTTTTTCTGCACCTCATCATAGGAGAGTTCATAGTCTTTTACGGGGAGATTATCTCGGATTTTTTGGTTAACAAGATCTTCGATCCGGGTAATTTCTTCCTTAGACACAGCTTTGTGGTGGCTAAAGTCGAAGCGTAATCGCCCGGGTTCTACAACAGAACCCGCTTGTTTGACGTGTGGTCCCAATACTTCTTGCAGCGCCCAGTGTAACAGGTGAGTTGCGGTGTGGTTATTGGCAATTTTTTGCCGACGCTCTTCATCGATGGTTGCAGTGAGAGTGTCGCCAAGGCGGATTGTCCCTTTTTTGAGAGAGCCAACGTGCGCAATGACTCCGGTAAAAGGCGCTTGTGTATCGTGAACATGAAAGGATGTATTTTGGTTGGTTAGGGTTCCCGTGTCTCCAACTTGACCCCCTTTTTCAGAATAAAAAGGTGTGCTGTCAAGAATGATCATTCCTTCCACCCCTTCCTCAATCTGTTCGACCATAGCTCCATCAATGATCAGAGCTGTGACTCTACCTTCAGCTTCCGTTTTTTCAAAGCCAACAAAAGAGCACTCCCCATGTGTCTGGCAATAATCGGAAAACAAACTTTCCGAGGCGACTTGCTGTGTCGTTTTATGCACACTGCGTGAACGTTCTTTTGCTTCCTTCTCCAGTTCTTCATACCGTTTAGTGTCCACTGTCAAATTGCTGTCTTTGGCAAGTAGGATGATTTCTTCCAGAGGAAAGCCGTACGTGTCTTTCAATTTGAACGCTTCATCTCCGGAAATTTTATGGTTTTGTTGAGTGGCATCGGTAATGATTTGATTAAGCATGTTGCCACCGCGTCGTAGTGTGCGGATAAACGCCTCCTCCTCAGCAGTGAGAATTTCAGCAATGCGGCTTTCTGCAGTTTTCAATTCAGGGTAGTCCGCTCCCATAGTGGAAATGAGATTAGGTAATAGCTTTGCTAAGAAAGGTTTGTCAATTTCAAGCTGTCTTGCATACCGGACCGCGCGGCGTAGCACTTTGCGCAAGGCATAGCCTCGTTCGATATTGCTCGGCTGCGCGCCGTCGGCAATGGCGAATGAAAGACAGCGCATGTGGTCGGCGATCACGCGAAAAGCTGAGGAGCGTTCGTCATGGGAGTGATAGGTGATGTTGGAAATTTTTTCCACTTCGCCTATTAAAGAGCGTAAGATGTCTGTTTCAAAAACGCTGTCGACGCCCATTTTGAGATCGACGATCCGTTCTAAGCCGGCGCCGGTATCGATTGAGGGCTTAGGAAGGTGTTGCATAGTGCCGTCGGCAAACCGGTTGTTCTGCATAAAGACGAGATTCCAGAACTCCAAAAAACGTTCGCCCGAGGTGTCTTCTGTAGGAGAGGGGGCGCTGCCGTATTTCTCTCCTCGATCGTAGAGAAGTTCTGAACAGGGGCCGCATGGTCCGGTATCACCCATGGACCAATAATTATCTGCTTCGCCAAAACGTGTGATTTTTTCGGCAGGCACATATTTTTGCCAAAGCTCATAGGCTTCTTCATCGTCTAAAAAGATCGTAGGAAATATTTTTTCGGGGTCGAAGCCAAAGATTTCGGTAGACACTTCCCAAGAAAACTTAATTGCGTCCTCTTTAAAGTAATCACCGAAGGAGAAATTCCCTAGCATCTCAAAGAAAGTTAGATGCCTTGTTGTATGCCCAACGTTTTCCAAATCGTTGTGCTTGCCTCCCAGGCGCACGCATTTCTGACTAGAGGTCGCTCGCGTATAATCGCGACGGCTCTTACCTAAAAAAACATCTTTAAACTGGTTCATCCCGGCATTGATGAAGAGTAAGGTTGGGTCATCATGGGGAATAACAGGGGATGAGGGCACAAGCACGTGGCCACTCTTTTTAAAATAGTCTAAGAACTTTCTGCGGATCTCTTGGGTATTCATATGAGAAATCATACGGATTTTTCACCTAATTGTCTAGTTGACTTTTGTAATAAAATCATCAAAGGAGATGTTGGAAGGAAGAAGCTTTTCGATTAGAACGCGGTGTTTGTGTAGTTCTGATACAAGAGTGCTGCGATTTTTTGAAAGCGCTTCGATGTGTTGCATACAATTAGTAAAAAGTTCTTTGATAGCATCGCTTTTCGTTTCGGCGCTGAAGGAGTGCGCTTCTATCAGGTCCATCAACCGCATACTCAAGAGAAAACCGTCGCTAAAGAATTTCTTAGAACAAACGGCAATCCGTTCCGCGCGATACATTAATTTTTCTGAGGAGCGTTTGTAGGGAACGGGGTATGTGCCTTCGATCGCCTCTCTCCACTCTACAAAGCTTTCGCTAAAGTGTCCTTGCTGCTCTTTGCAGTGCATCGCTCGCGTTGCGATTAAAACGCTCTGTGCAGCAAGGCGCACCATGGGCAGCTGCCCCGCAGTGCAATACAGGGCATGTCCTGCAGCTAGCGCCCGGAAGTTCTCCTGATTTCCATACACTTTCCCTTTGCGATAGAAGCACCACATGCGATGCACCCGATGTCCCACCAAAAACACTGCCCAAACGGACTTAGGCAAACCCTCCAATGGGGGACGCAGCAGAGAGTCGTAAAGAGATAAACTATTCATAACATCGGTGACAATAAGTACCTTAAAAGTTTTTGGCAACAGAAGAAAAATCGAAAAAGTTGGAAAATAATTATTTAATCCCTATCATCCCATGGCTTCGATTTCATGACACCAAGGTGGTTTCTTCGGGAATCATCATCACAACAAAGGAGATTGGTATGTCTGGAGCATTAGCAGCACTAAGTGGAGCAGTAAGCGGAATCATTTGGGGACAGAAAAAGCTGTTGTCTGAAGCGCAGGAATTGAAATTATCAGAGGAGCAAAATAACTACTTATCTCGGAATATTCAGCAGATCGAAAAGTTGATTAAGGGAGGAATTACTCCTCAGCAAATGGTAGGGGTTTTGAAAGCAAGTCCTGCAATGCGTTCTATTTTTGTGGAGACACACCTGTTGAAACTTGCCACAAAGCACCATGTCTCCTTACCACTTCTATTATCTATTAAGGATGAAAATTTACTGCGGTTGTTATCAAACCATGTTGAAGATGTCGAGGCTTTGCTGGAGCAAGGTGTAAAAATGGATGCTCTAGTAAAAATAGGGGATTTCCAGAAGCAATCTGAAATTATCACTAATGGAGAAGCACTTTCACAATTACTTAAGAAAGGCTTGCCATGGAAAACACTCTTATCCTTTAAAGATATTCCTCGTGTCTTGAATGGAGAATTTGATGCAGATCTTGATCAAACCATTAGAGATGCTTTTCTTGAAGTTAGGGATTTTACAGAAGAAAAGCAAAGAGAGTCTTTTAAGAGAGTTATAGGAACATTCAGCAGTGTTGTTACTAAACATTTGGAAGTTTTTGACCAGACAGAAGTTGACGAACTAGTAGAAGGGGATATTGTAGAGAAATCGGAAAATCCCGTTGGAGTAGCTAAAAAAGGTCTACAAGAAGCGAGGCAAAAGTTGCGAGAAGCAGAAGTTGCCGAACGGAAAGCGAAACAAAATTTGCAGAATTTAGAAAATGGCACAGACGATTACGTCCAAAAAAAGGGAAGAGCTTTAAGAAAAACAGAGGAATACGTTCAGGCTACCAAGTCAGAATCAGAGCCAGCGAGAACTGCAGATGAAAGAGTACAAGAAGCTGAGAGAGAATTAGGAATTGCCGATGGAGATTTTGAACAACCGAAAAAAAGCGTTAAAGCAGCTTTCAATAAAGCAGGATTAGATAGGCATGCTGCGCAAGAAGCAAGGGTTGTTATTCCTCAGATTTATAGAGATCCTGACTTATTCAATAATGAGCAATCGCTAGATCAAGCGGAGGAGGAGCTACAGAAGGCACAACAAGTAGTTCAGCAAGCGAGAGAATCTGTAGAGAGTGCTAAGCAGGAAATACATAAAGCTGAACAAATCGCGGTACCAGCAAAGAGTAAAAAAGGGGAACCCGAAAAAGCTGCAGAAGAAGCTACTCCAAAAGTAAATAGTGATGGGCGAAAAGAAGCTGTTTTACAAATGCTAGGTGAGGAATCTAAGACATCTTATCCTATTTGGGGCCTTAGATCGTTTTCCCTTCTTTCTTTGTTAAATAAGAGTCATGACTTGAAACAACGACAACAACTTGTCTTTTCCTTGGCGAGAAAAATTGAACAACTTTCAAAATTGGGAGAAAAATTTTCCGGGTCTACCCTGCCATTGCAAACAATTGCGGATCTGATTCAAACCACTCCTGTCGAAGAATTGGTTGGATTGGATTTGACTCATTTGAATGATAATGGGCATAAATTGAGAGTGCAGGCGTCTGAGGTTCTTTCCTCTGTTGGAATGCTTCAAGATGAAATAGATGCTGTGTCTAGGGGAAGACTACAGCACGTGGTCACATACCAAGAGGAGATACGCACTCTGTGTGGTGCAGAAGGTCAGGTTAAATCAAGTGACTTGATGGCGATAGAAGATGAGAGTCTATGGCTTGATATGATCCAAAATTGTAGCGGTGTTAATGCCCTGATAAAAGAGGGAGAGGCAACTTTTGGTGCCATCACAGCAATAAAGCCACCCGAATTGAGACAAGATGTGATTTTCAAATCTGCAGCATTAGCCAAGATCTTACGACTTGAAGTCACAACATTAAAGGAACTCATAGATGAGGATGGCTTTGAGCAAGTGTTGGTCCATGCGGATATCTACTCACGATTAATGGCAGAGCTTAAAGTCTCTCTTAGTGACCTTACCTGTTTTGATCCTCAATTTTTGAGTGCACTTAGGAATAATATCACGGCTTTTGAGCTGCTTAAAGAAGTAGGTGTGACACTCTCAGATTTGAACAAAATGTCTCCGGAAAGAAGAATCAAAGTTTTGGAAAAAGCTTATTCACTACATGGTTTGCATCAAAGAGGTATTTCTATAGATGAGCTTCTAAATAGAGAAGGAGCCTCTTCTGGCAAAGAAAGTAAGGAGAACTTTCAAAAGTTGGATAATGCTCCAGGACTATTGTGGTGCATTAAAGAGTATGGTCTTGATTTTAACGGGTTGCGATCAAAAGATAGTGCGCTTGCGAAT
>JAJFMB010000008.1 GCA_021772355.1 Chlamydiota bacterium
TCCTAAAAACCGAGCTCCTTCAGAGAGGGTTCGAATATATTGAAAATAATAACATCACAGTCACCGATGATACCTCTATCGCCGAACTCCTTGGCCACCCCGTCAAAATGATCGAAGGCAGCTCAAATAACATCAAAATCACTACACCTGAAGATTTTAAACTAATGGAGCAATTACTTAACATATAATTGACATTTAAAACAACACTAATTAAACTATTCACTAATTATTAAACTAATAATACAGGAATTTTATTATGACTAAAGTAAATCCAAGTGCTGTATCACAGCAAATTCAACAAAAGCTGCCAACTGCAGAAAAAATCAAAAGCGTTATTGTCACAGTGGCAATTACAGCAATTACAGCAGCAGGCGCCTACTTTGCCGCCGCGGCTTTTGGAGCAACCCTCCCTGTAACCCTGGTTGTGACCGTACTTGGCGGAGGCGTTGGCGCTTTCATCTGGATCGCACACAAAAGATCTAAAGAAGAAGAAATACCTGCTGATTCAACTCAAGCCCAAGCAAGACAAGAAAAAGTCAGCACTACGTTGGGAAATCAAGCCCCTCAATCAGAAACAATACCTCATCTCCCAGGAAATACCGAGCAAGTTAGAGAAGAAATTACCCGGACAGAAGAACAAGCCACTCATTTTGAACAACAGTATGCAGAAAAAATTTCCAATTTTGGACCACAATGCCCGGAAGAAAAAACCAAGTTTGAACAGGCAAAGAAACAGTTCAAACATGAAACTACTAACTTATCCCTTCCGATCAAAAAATCTCTATTGGATGCCATAGATAATTATAGTACGGCTATATCTAACTATCAAGCAGCTCTCAACGAAAAGGACTCTGATCATTATCAACACCAAAATAAAATCAAGGAACTTATAGAAGGAATAAAAAAAATAAGCGAAAAAGAGACTCATTTTGAACAAGATTACAGCGAAAAGGCTACTAAATTTGGATCAAAATACCCGGAGAAAAAAGCTCGTTATGAACAAGAAAAGATCAACTACATAAATGCAAAAAATAATTTTACAAATAGAATTGTTGAGCCTCTAGTAGCTAACACTCCTTTTCCATCAGATGAGGCTCTATATAAAGCACTAGAAAATGCACTGGTGGATTATGAGAGAGCTATAAGCGATTATGAAACCGCGCTCTGGAGTGCTGCACTGATAGAAAGTAAAAACTAGTTCAAATGTTCCGTTACAAGAAACTACACACCAAATGAGCGAATAAGAAGATAGCTCAGTTGAAAAGTAAAATACAGAATGTAATAAAACAGAGAGGTGAGTTAGATGATCGTATGGATAAAATTTTCGGAACAGGTAGGCCCTCAGATGAGACTTTAGAATTAGAGAAAGAACTTGAGGAACTTGTAGTGCTTCGTGACAAAAAGATGTCTAGCTAGTAACGAAATCTTTAAATCTATTTTTACAAAGAGGTCATTAATGACCTCTTTTTTATACAAAAAATCGTCTAAAAAAGCTCAAATAACATCAAATCACCTCTTCTGAAGACTTTAAACCAATAGAACAACCTCTTAATAAATAATTGACTTAAAAATAACTTTAAGTTAATATGGCTATTTTAATTAACCATAATAAGGTACATTACTATGACTAAAGTTAATCCAAATCAAGAGATTCAAACAACTCAACACAAGCTGCCAACTGCTGAAAAAATCAAAAGCGCTATTGTCACAGTGGCAATTACAGCAATTACAGCAGCAGGTGCTTTCTTTGCCGCCGCGGCTTTTGGAGCAACCCTCCCTGCAACCCTGGTTGTGACCGTACTTGGCGGAGGCGTTGGCATTTGCCTCGGGATCGCATACAATAAAATAAATAAACATAAGGAAGAAAACACTGAAATATACGCTGATGTCCAAAGACGCCAGGTTTTAATGACAAATAACAATAATCATGTCAATGAACCGAATCCTCAGCAACCAGAGGCAAGATCCCAAAGGCGTAAAGGCGCAATTCCAAACGCCTCTTTCGAACAAACGCGGCAAGCTCGCGCTCAAGCAAGTGCTGACATTCACCAAGCTGCTCAGCAGATGCATGCTGCTCAACAGATGCATAACGCTCGGCACATGCAAGCTACTCAGCAGATGCAAGGACTAGAACATCCGGAACATCTAAGCCCTTTTCCACCAAATAATCTCGACCAAATGAATCCTCAACAACTGCAGCAACAATTCGCTCAAGCAAAGGCCGAATATGACAAAGCTTTTCAGGAGATGCAAAACGACCCTAATATGCCAAATGACCCTCAGGCAAGGCAGATGATGGATGGAATGAACATGGCTATGAACGGATTAGGTTCATTGATGCAAGACATAGAAGATCCTGCACAGACAATCCCAAACCCACAGACAATCCCAAACCCACAAAACCCTTCTCTAGCAAATTTGGACCATCTCGACCAAATGAATCCCCAACAACTGCAGCAACAACTCGCTCAAGCAAGGGCCGATTGTGACAAAGCTTTTCAGGAGATGCCAAATGACCTTCAGGCAAGGCAGATGATGGAAGGAATGAATATGATGCTGGATGGATTAGGTTCATTGATGCAAGAGTAGAAGTAGCTACGCAACAATAAACAGCACTCTTAGATAAACATCTACTAACAAAGAGGTCGGTAATGACCTCTTTTTTTTATTATAGAAAATGGTGGAAGATAGCTCAAACAATATCAAGATCACCACCTATAGAGATATTAAATTAACGGAACAACTCCTTAATAAAAAGTTGACTTAAAAGTAAACTTATATTAATATATCTATTTTAATTTATCATAATAAGGTACATTACTATGACTCAAGTAAATCCAAAAACTGCGTTACAACAAATTCAACAGAAGCTGCCAACCACAGAAAAAATCAAAAGTGTTGTCGTCACTGTGGCAATTACAGCAATTACAGCAGCAGGCGCCTACTTTGCCGCCGCCGCTTTTGGAGCAACCCTCCCTGCAACCCTGGTTGTGACCGT
>JAJFMB010000071.1 GCA_021772355.1 Chlamydiota bacterium
GGCGCCATTTGGCTGCACATGGGCGTGATGGTGATCCAAACCGAGATCGATTTTACCAGACATCGCCTCGTATCTCCAACCCATGCGTCTGTTGCCACGCCAATACTCAGCTGTTCCCGGATCAAATGGCACACCGTTTAACGCCACACCAAATAGGTAATGGCCAACGGGAGTTACTGTGCGATTTTCTTTGGGATGCAAGGGCATCCGAAACAGATATTTTTGTTCAGATATCCTGTTTGGATTGTGCCGATTGGGAAACTGTCCGGGGGTATGTTCGGGAATTCCATTCGAATGTATGATGCGCTGGTTGCCTTGTTCGGTAATGGAGACCTGATTTTTCGGTGCGTCAGCAACACACAATTGAGAAAAAGCACACAATAGGAAAATGATAAACGTTAATCTCTTCATACCTTACTGATATAACAGACATGATTTTCCAAGAAAGGGCTAATGGATAAGAAGCTGAATCCCTAGCAGATTCCTCCTTGTATTGAAAAACAGCCCCTCTAGATGCAACATAACATACATTATCGGACTAAGATTGAGAGTCTTGCTGAGAATCAATGTGTTTGGTAGAATCTTCCCCCATTATGAGTTTTCGTTTTCTACTACTATTATTTACGTGCTGCTCTCTTTGTGCTGATGAAGTTCCTGATTGTGTACAGGAACTTTTATCAAAAGAGATCTTTCAAGAACCCGTTGAGTGGATAAGTTTGAGTGGTGGCGCGACCAACGAAAATTTCTGTTTGAAAGCAAAGTTTTTGAGTTATTTCATCCGATTGGCCTCGTCTGATCGTGAGACATTGGGAGCGAGCTGGGAAAGAGAAGAGACAATGCATCAGATCGCCGCTCAACTCGAGATTGCCCCTTCTATTATAGCTATGGATCCTCAAAAAGGTGTGTTTATCACTTCTTTTATTCAGGGAAGCTGTGTCAACTTAAGAGAAAGTGAAAGTTTGCAGAAGATTGCCTTTAAGATGCAGCGTTTGCATCAAAGTCAAAAGAAATCTCCTTTTGTTAGCGATCCGGAAAGTATTATTCAATCTTATTTAGGACTGATAAAAAATTTAGGGCCCCGAGCACTTTCTTTAGCCAGAAAAAGGCCTAAAGTACGATTGGATAACCTTGTTCCCTGTCATCTTGATCTGCATTCAGGGAATATTATTCAGAATGGAGAGGAATTGATGCTTATCGATTGGGAGTATGGCGGGATGTCGGATCCTCTTTTCGATGTTGCGATTTTAGCTTCAACGGAATGTTTTAATGATGAGGAAATGAGAAAATTGCTTTCCTGCTATCTTCCTGGATACACTTCGAATGATTGGAAGAGGTTATATGATTTCCGGATTTTAGCTGATTTGCGCTGGGGTCTTTGGTCATTGATTCAAAAAGAACAATCCAAACTTAATGTCGACTATGATGCAATGGCAAAACTGTATTTGGATCAGTATGAATCGCGACTTATGACAGAGTTGTAGCACTCCTCAAGCTCTGCCTGAAGATCCCCTTTTTCCTCTTGGGATAAGAATGAAGCTTCAATGGAATTTGATGCCAGCTTAAGTATGTCTTGAGGTTTTAGATGCAGCCCTTTTGCGATGGCAATGTAGTTTTCCGTTAGATAGCCGCCAAAGTATGCGGGATCGTCAGAGTTTACGGTCACGCAGAGACCTTGATCGAGTAATTCTTTGATATTATGCTGCTCTACGGTGTCGAAGACACGCAGCTTGACATTGGACAGTGGACAAACAGTCAGTGGAAGACGTGTCTTTTCAAGATAATCGATTAGATTGGCATCTTCGCTGCAGTGCACGCCGTGATCAATCCGTGATATATGCAGCTCTTGGATAGCTTGCCAAATGTATCCAGCCGGTCCCTCCTCCCCTGCATGAGCAAGAGTTAAAAGACCTTCTTTTCTTGCCAACTCAAAGACTGAGATAAATTTACTGGGTGGATTCCCTTTTTCGCTGGAATCAAGTCCGACAGCAGTTATCTTATCTTTGTAAGGGAGGGCTTCATTTAAGGTTTTAATCGCATCTTCTTCTGATAAATGTCTCAAAAAAGAAAGGATGAGGTGTGATGAGATACCAAACTCCTCTTTTCCTTTTTTTAGAGCATTTGAGATCCCATTTATCACTATTTTGATGGGAACCCCTCTTGATGTATGTGTCTGAGGATCAAAGAAAATTTCGACGTGACGGCAGTTTTCTTGGTGCATTTTTTGCAAATAGGCAAAGGTTAAGTCAAAAAAATCGTCTTCATGAAGCAATACCTTAGCGCCAGCGTAGTAGATATCTAAAAAAGATTGTAGGTCAGAGAATTGGTATGCCTTTCGGATCTCTTCGATAGTAAGATAAGGGATCTCAACACCATTCTGCTTAGAAAGTTGCATCATCATTTCAGGTTCTAACGTCCCTTCAATGTGGAGATGCAGCTCAACTTTTGGCATATTTTGTATAAATGTGATGCTTTTTTCCATATTCTCAAGTTGCCACATTCGGATATTTTTAACCAATAAATGCGCTTGTGATGAATACTGAAGTCATGCAAATACTAAGTTAAGAATAAGGCAAAAAAATGAGAGTGTTCTTTCAGAAAATATATCGTTTTTTTACGGTTGATCTTTGGAAATATTCCTTTGACAAAGCAAAACCTGTAAGAGCGTTTTTTCTTCACTGGATGAGAATTATTGTCTCAGCTTGTAGCGGTTTTGCACATCATCAAAGTTTCTTAAGGGCATCATTATTAACGTATTATACTCTTTTGGCCATTGTGCCGGTTTTGGCGGTTGCTTTCGGGATCGCAAAGGGCTTTGGTTTTGAGCATTTTTTTGAAAAGCAGCTGTATGAGAGATTTCACGAGCAGCCTGATGTGGTACAAAAAGTGGTCGAATTCGCTCATAATTTACTTAGCCGAACACAAGAAGGGATTATAGTTGCTGTCGGTGTCGCTGTTCTGTTTTGGACGGTATTGAAGCTGCTGGGCAATATCGAGAGTGCGTTGAATGTGATCTGGGAAGTAAAAAGAGCAAGAAGTCTTGCGCGTAAGATCACCGACTATTTTGCATTAATTA
>JAJFMB010000072.1 GCA_021772355.1 Chlamydiota bacterium
GATCAACAATGTTGGAAATTATCTGAAAGAACCTCTGCTTTCAGTGTCTGATGAAGAGTGGTTAGAAGTTTTTCAAACGAATTTGCACGCTCCCTTTTTCTTGACGCGTGCTCTTCTACCACACCTTAAGAGTGTTGTTAATGTTGGTGTTGCCGGCCTTGATGCCTGGCGTACCGATCCGCATAGCACAGCGTACCGCATGACAAAGATGACGTTGTGGATGCTTACGAGGTCTATGGCGCGCGAACTAAAAGAGCAAGGCGTTTGTGTGAATATGGTGTCGCCGGGGCAGCTTGAACAATCTGTGAATCTACCTGCAAGCTTGCCGATGGGTAGAGCCGGCACTTTTCAGGAGGTGTCGCAAGCTGTGCACTATTTCTTGAAAAACGACTACATAACGGGACAAAACCTCGAAGTTGCCGGAGGGCTAAAGCTGTGATATCAAAAATTGCTTTGGAAGCGGGGAGACTTGCTCAAAGCCCCCAAACAAAACTTGTGCATCTACACTATGATAAGCCTTTTGAAGAGAGGCATGACACCATTCCTCTGGTGGAGAATTTTCTCTTTGCTCTTGCGCTTTTACGTACGCGGATGAGTGAAAATGTGCTGGAGGCAAAAGGTTTATTACAGCACTTGCTACATTTTCAGAATGGCGAGGGAAATTTCCCTGTTTATTTACACGAATTTCCGAAGTGTCGCGAGCCTTTTTGCGGAGCTAAAATTTTGCCGGCTTTGTATTGGATTCAAAAGGATTTTGGTCATGTACTGGGGAGTGAACTTAGTGATAATCTTAAGGCAAGTGCTGAGCGTATTGTGCGCCACTGCAATTCAAGAGAAACCCCGCCGCCACCGCACATCGCCATTTTGATTGAGGCCTATGAGGGAAAACCGCTTTCATCACCTCCAACATCTCCAACGGCTTTTGCTTGTGCCTTAATTGCGGCGCAAATGCAGGGCCATCCTCTAGACGGCTTACCTTGGAACTCTGCCTTCGAATTTTGGCATATAGGGGGAGAGTCCTATGAGGGACCGCACGAATATGACCCCCGATATCAAGAGGGGCCTTACCGTCTGCTCTACGATTTTTTTATGCATACAGCTTATGACACTTTACCCCCAATTTCCCACCCTCATCCCTATGCTCTTTATGCAGCACTCATTCAGCCAATGGAAGTGCAGCAAAAGAAGGAGCAAAAGGAATTTTCTGTGACTCAAGAAGGGGGGTCGTTTCGTTTGATGTGGACTGATGGTGCAGAAAGGCACGTTTTGACATCAAAAGGAAAATTTCACCATCATGAACATGCGATAAGTGTTGGAGTGGATGAGTTAAGTGACGATCCTCTTTTTGCTTTTGAATTAGATGCAACTGATCACACCAAACTCCTTGTGAACAACGAGCCTGCGACAGTCTTTCATCAAGGTGATAGGGTGTCAGTTAGTACTTCTTCGCACCGATTCTCTTTCGCTATTTCCTTAGAGGGCGAGGGGCGGGTGATGGGACACATATCACAAAAAGAGTGTATCGAAAACACTTATCGAATTTCTAAATTTTCCACGAATCGAAAATGGGTGCTTTTCGTTAGGGCCGTCGATGTTCCCGCCTCTTCAGTTTTGAATATTCAATGGAATTTTGAGTTTCTTCCCAAATAAAAGCCCTTTTGGCATAGTGCGCTTAAAAGGGCTGTGTTGAATAAGTGTTATCTGGATATTTGTGCAAATATCTTTAAAGAGGCGCTGATAAAGGGGGAACATCACATGCGACGCGCACTCTATTGTGCACTTTGCTTCTTTGCATTTACCGCTTATGCTTCTGAAAATAAGAAAGTAGCTATTGCATTTGTTTCTGATGGTCCGTCTGTTCGTCTCGACGGATTCGAAAGAGAGTTCAAACAAGAAATTAGTGATTTGCTTATCCCTGAGTTTGAAGTTGAATATCTCGAAGAGGATTACCAAGGAAACTGGACATTGGAGAGTATTCAAGAGGTGGTGGAGAGCGCTTTGAATGATCCCGAAGTTACGATGATCGTTACGATTGGACCTATTAGCTCTGATTTGATTAGCCACCGTAAAGAGTTATCAAAACCTGTGATTGCTCCTTTTATCGTAGACCAAATTTTGCAAGATCTTCCTCATACTGAAGATGATACATCGGGTGTCAAGAACTTGAATTATTTGACATTTCCCTCGAGCGTCCTAAGAGATTTGAAAGTGTTTGGTGAGTTGGCAGAAATCAAAACGCTCGCTTTTGTTGTGGATAGTGGCGCGATCGATGCACTTGCTGGAGCATTAGCTCGACTTGTCGAATATGGCAAAGAATTGAATTTAGACGTTATCCCTGTTCCTGCTGATGGTTCTGTTGAGCAGTTACTGCATAGGCTTCCTCAAGGAATCGATGCAGTGTATCTTACTGCTTTACCCCGATTTTCTAAGGAAAATATTAGTGATTTGGCTCAAGGGTTTATTAGCAGAAAGCTTTCGAGTTTTTCCCTTTTTGCTAAAGGCTTTGTCGATCAGGGGATTTTGGGTAGCATGTCTCCTGATTCAGATATGGAACGTCTAGCGCGCCGCGTCGCTCTCAACGTACAAGCTGTATTGTTGGGAGAAAATCCCGAAAATTTTACGATCACTGTTTCGGATGAGCAGCAATTAACGGTCAATGCCAAAACGGCATACGATTTGTGTCTTTCACTCCCTTGGGATGTGCTCTTGGATGCAAGAGTTATTGATGAAGATAAAATTCCCAAAGGGCCAACGCTTTCCTTGATTGATGCCGTGGAGGCGGGATTGTCTTTTAACCCCAATCTTGCTTCGGTGTGGCAAGAGGTTCTGGCGGGTTTGGAAGATGTGCAAATTGCAAAGTCTCGTCTGATGATGCAAGTTGACCTTAATAGCTTTGCGCGTATTATCGATCGCGATCGGGCAGGTGCCCGCTTTGGATTTGAGCCGCAAGCAGCTATTTACGGAACAGCGTCTGCTTCGCAAATGCTTTATTCAAATGAACGAATCGGTGACGTACGGGTGCAGCGCTATTTGCAAAATGCGCGAAACGAGAATTATCAGACAAACAAATTAGACCTGACTTTCGAGGTGACGAGAGCGTATATGAACTCTTTACGCACGGAGACTCTCGAAAATATTCAGAAAAACAACTTAAGACTCACGGTGTCAAATCTAAAAACTGCCGAGAGGCGTGTGCGTGTTGGAGTGGCGCGCTTAAGTGAAGTGTACCGTTGGGAAAGTCAGCTTGCCGATGATCGATCGAATGTTGTTGATGCACACTTTCAAACATTATCGGCAGAAGTTGTTTTGAGTCGTTTGATGAACCGCTCTCAAGAGGAGAGTCTCAATCTTTTACAAATCACTGTTGATGAACCGTATTGGCTAATGAAGCGGCAGTGGGTCGACAAACAGCTCGACACACCTCGTAAATTAGAGCTTT
>JAJFMB010000073.1 GCA_021772355.1 Chlamydiota bacterium
TGCCTGTATGCGGGGCATTAACAGGGAAAATAGGATAATACTTTCCTTTCTCGTATGGCTCCTCTTTCCGCTCGAAAATGTCGATAAAGACCACATAATCGGTGTTACAAAAACCCTTCCACGGCATCAGATCTATTCCGAATCTATCCACATTCCCCATAGAGGCTAAGCAGGAATCAACTTCCTCTTGATCAGGAAGATATAACTTTCCTTCACAGCATAGTTGATAACGAATCCCTTCCGTAATTTCCTCAGATACACTCCAAGGAAGTTTTCCTTTGGATGAATCAACTACGGATGACAAAGCAACACGCGGCTTCATCGAACCTTCATCAGTATAGGGGTAAAACTCAACGTAGCGTGGACCACAACTAGCCACAACTAACATCACGAAGCACAAACATAAAGCTCTAGCAATCATGTTGCTGTTTCTCCTTTTAATATTTTTCAGAATGTGTCGACGTGGTGTAAAATTACAACCATACCCTTTCAACACAACCGTCCTTTGATAATTTCGAATGTACAATAACAAATCTAATTGTTTCACGGCAAGGAAAGTTCCGTTTTGTTTTTTTTCCCTAGAGATGTATAACGCTTATATATGGATGGAATAGCAGGAATCGTTTTTCCCGATGTATTTCAAGCAACGGATCTAATCACTCCGATGTTAAATACAATGGCACATCGTGGCCACAGCATTCAGGACAGGTGTGCCATAAAAAGTGTGCAACTTGGGTCTTGTGGTCACAAGATCAAGACTAATAGAAAAAAGACCGTCTTTTGCGGTCTTGACGGAACGATCTATAATCATTTTGTTCTACAGGCTGAGCTACGTCAGTTAGGACACGAAATCACTTCCGATGATCCCGCCGAAACAATTGCCCACGCTTTCGAAGAGTGGAACGACACTTTTTTTGATAGGCTAAGTGGTGATTTTGCAATCATGATATATGACCAGAAAAACGAATCCCTTTACTTGGTTCGCGATCGGATTGGTAAAAAACCCTTGTACTGGTACCAAGATCAACATCACTTTATCTTTGCCAGCGAGCTTAAGGCTATTCTAGCCTCCGGAGCCGTTCCACAAACTCTTGCCAATGATGCCACGGCAGCATATTTTTACTTTGGTTATATCCCTCAGGACATGACCCCTATAAAAAATGTCAGCAAACTACTTCCCTCTCACTATCTTGAGATCCACAAAAATTTCAGCAAAAGCATACAGCCCTATTGGTCATACAGTGCGCACTTTGAAAGCAAAAAAGAAGATCCCTCCCTTATCATCACAAATTTAGATAAATATCTGACACAATCAGTTAATAAACGGATGCCTCAGCCTCAGAAAATTGGTAACCTTCCATTTGGTTGTTTTCTTTCAGGAGGTCTAGGATCAGCAAGCATTGCTCATTATCTTAAAAAATGCGCTCCCGAGCATCCGCTTGTTGCGCTATCTGTTGGTTTTAAAGGGCAAAATGAAGAAGATATTTTTGCGGCCCAGGAAGTTGCAAAGTCTTTAAACATCCCTCAGCAAAAGGAGCTTTTAACTCCTGCAAATATGTTTGACTCTCTGGTAAAAATCATTTGGCATTTAGACGAGCCACTAGCTGATCCGAATATTGTAGCAACGTGGAACCTTTGCCAGCTCGCCGGAGAGCAAACCAATACAGTTTTTTCCGGCATGGGAAGTGACGAGTTGCTTGCAGGTCACGAGCGATACACAAGCAAAGAAACAAAGCTGACATTGCTGCAACGAATGATGCAAGCATCTCCCCCTCTTCTTCACGCTCTCTTACTACCACTCCTAAAGCTTTTATACAAACCTGGAGCCTACGAACTACTGAAACAGCAAAAAGGACAAACTTCACAATTTGAGTACATTACACATAATGCGCTCTTTGACGAAAAACAACTGGCAGAAGCTTCTCCAAAACTTTCAGGCTACTTTGATCCTGAACTGTTTTTGAATAAATTTCAGAATATCTTTCAACTCAACTCCAATGTTTCATCCTATTTGTATTTTGATGTAAAAACACGTCTTGCAGATTGCTACCTGCTCCAATTCGAAAGATTGACAGCAGCCCATTCCCTTAATTGGCACACCCCGTATCTCGATCGCACTGTTATTGAATACCTTGCCAGCCTTTATGAACCAGAATTGCTTACTGAATCAGAAACCGCAACGTACCTTAAAAAAATCTTAAAAAATGTCTTTAGTGAAAAATTTATCAACCGCCCAAAAACTGTTAGAAGAAATTTTCTTGAACCCTGGTTATACGACCCGCAAGTCAGAGAAATTGCTAATCTTTTGCCAAAAGGCATTTTAGTAGAGAATGGCATTATTTCTGAACAGTGGATTCGAGAAGGACTTGCAGGCACCCGTAAATGCCATGAACCCTTTCGGTGCATGTGGTCGATTCTCGTCTTAGAGATCTGGTATCGCTTGTTCATTAATGAGCCGATAACCCCCATTCCACCAAATATTACCGTTTTAGATTTGCTCTCCTAAGGAAAATATTGATATGACTAAAAACCCCCTCTCCATCATTTCGACCAATGACAACACTCCCCCAAAAAACCAATTACCTAGTCGACGCCAAGAAACACAAGCAATATTCGAGCGCCTCTGGAACCTCGACCCCAACCAGTTCAATCCCATGCGCAATTGCATGGAACAGGAGAGAATTGCTCGTACTATTAACCTGATTAATGACCACCTCCCACTCTCAAACGCAACCGTTGCCGATCTCGGCTGTGGGGATGGTGTTTTAACTCTAAAAGCTCGCAATGAAGGCGCTAAAGTTGATGCTGTAGACATAGCGCAAATCGCCCTAAAAAAACTTCACAACGAAGAGCGCATCACAACGCATCAAGACTATGTTCCCCGCACTTCGCTCGATGACGATACTTACGATCTAGTCATTGCCACTGAGATCATAGCCTACCTTCCCCATGATGAATACCGCCTTTTCTTCTCTGAACTTGCACGACTTGTCAAATCCGATGGCTACATCGTTTGCTCTACCCCTCTAGACATGTATACAGAAGACCCGCTTCAACACCTTGCGGACCTTGCCGAAACAGAGCTCGAAATCATCAAATGGCACTTGAGCTACCACCGCTTTTACATCAACTTCCGCAACTTCTTTGAAGCACCTCATCGTTTCCTGCGAGCTTATCGTGACCGAGACTACCGCCAACGTCAACTCGATAAAAGGACAGGTTTTAGTCATCACTGGTTTCGCTTTAACAGCACAACCATTCCTGCTTTCTGCTGGTGGCCTATCCAATGGGTCACCCGCCCCATTGCCAACAGCATCCGCCATAGCCGCAACCTTCTCCTCGGCCTTGAAAAAATCTGTCGATTCCTCTGGAGTGACTCGGGCATAACCCATGCCCTCTTTATAGCCAAAAGACGCCCCATCGAATTCACCCCCAAGGATGAACGTCCTGTCGAGCATAAACACAAAAAACAGGTTTGGGAATAGGCAAGCCATAACTAGTACCCAATGGCAAGTTTGATACCCCTTCTGCTATTCAATAAACGAGCGAAGCGAGAGCTTGCTAAGTCGCGCCTGAAAAAGTAAGGGCGGAGCCCGCACTCGTGAGAGAAAAAGTGGCTTTTTTCAAGCAGAAAAAGAGATGAGAGACGACCCAAACCCTAAAAGGGTTGGGGGAGGAACGAAACGCATTTTATGCAAAAAAAAGACGTTTTTCGCCGCGAGGACTTTTTTAGGGGCGACGATAAAAAAAACCGGAGATAACTCGTGGCATAAGACGATATCCTTAAGGCTGCTACATTCCTGTTCTGACCTGGTTCGGACTGCTTATTCCACAAGGTCCCCGGTAAAGTGATAGATTATACTATGTTAAGCATTATCTGGCGACTCAAAAAAATTCCCCCTTCTCAAGCCCCGCCATAGTCCCTTCAAGCATTTGGTAAAATAAAACTTTATTCAAGCGCTTGCTACCGGCCATCCGGTCGACAAAATGCCCATAGTCACGATCTTTATCCATGGCTTCTATTACAGCATCTTTTTCTGGAGTCAAAGCTAAGAAACTCAGTCCAAAAGCTGCGCTAGTTCCGCGAATAGCTTCGGCTTTTTCCATTTGTTTTTTTACAGCATTTTTAGCTCGCTCACGATTTTCATTAAGGGTTTGCGCCGGGATCTCTTCTTTTTTATTGGCAGAATTCTGATCTATAATATTGATAAATTCGTCTATTTTCTGCTGCATATACTTTTCATTGAACGTTGACATGACGCGTACTTTAATCCTACCTACCGCATATTTCATTCTTCTGCTTAACATGGTGAATCGTTGACTCGATGCAAAAACATTTGCAGCTGTATCGCGAACATTTTTTACATAACCCACAGCACTTTTTGTAACATCGACTACTTTTCCACTAATCCATCCAAACCAACCTTGATCCTCTTTAGTCGCTTCAGTCCCTTGTTCCGTATACGAGTCAAATTCATTAAAAGTCTCATCGCCCGGCATTACTGCTAAGGTTATGGCAGCAACGTCTCCCACCTTTCCAACAGTGCTTTGAATGGCTTCGATAGGCTCTCTTGCTCCAGGTAAAATGGTATTTAAACTTTCGCTAAATAAAGCGTGGTATAAAGGATCTTCTTCCATATGCAATAATTTTTCGAGAGGCACACCCTCAGTAGATTTTTTCTCAAAAACTTTGGCTAATTGCTTGTACATATTTAGAGGCTCTGAGGCCTGATCTGCTTTTATCATGAGGACTTTAGTCATTAGCTCGATCATGATATCACGTTCGTGGGCTAGACCAATAAGATACTCAAAATAGCGTATTTGTTCTTTAAGCTTATTTGCCGATTCTTGAAGTTTTGAAATATCTTTATCTTCTGATACAAGGTTATGGATCTTCTGCTGAATGGCAAACAATTCTGTTTCAAGTCCATCGGAGACCTCATGGAAAATTTCTCTTAAATCCCCAAGCGTATCATCTTTTACTCCTTCTGGAAAAATGAGTTTATCGACAAGTGTCTCACAAATCTTTCTCGCAGATTTTGTCTCTTGATCAATCACCCTTTGTTCTATTTCTGCAATCTTTTTCAAGCGATCAATTTTTTCATTAATCTCAGCTTTTTGTTCATCTAGTGCATATCTTAAGTGTTCATAGTGACGGTCGATCGCATTTTGGCAGCTTTCCCCAACCTGTATCAACCTATCTTTTTCGGCTAGTAACTG
>JAJFMB010000074.1 GCA_021772355.1 Chlamydiota bacterium
GCCAATGACTGCGGTTTTATTGTTGTTCTGAACGAAGCGACAACCATGAATACAAAGCGGAATCACGTGGGAGGATGGCCGCAATTCTTGCTTTTGCGTGAAATGGCTGAGCATTGCAAAACAGTTGATGAGGCAATTGCCTTTGTTAAACACCACCCTCCGGCCGCATCTCATTTACTCACGGTTATGGACAAAACTGGCGATGGGGCAATCTTGCAGATGCTGCCAACAGGTTCCGATGACCTATTTACCGTACGTCGCTTGGAAAACCACTTTGTTCACACCACCAACCATTTTTATGATCAAGACAACTGTATCATTCCTGGGTCACAGGCTATCCCAAGCTCTGAGAGACGTTATGATGCCATGGAAAAAGCGCTTAAAGAAAATAAAAGCGCTCGCGATGTTTTGCAAGCTGCAAACTGCCGCTTTACGGTGCACTCCATGATCTTTACCTATCTCCAAAACGATATAAGTCTTTCGCTAAATTTTGATGAGTCTTATTCGGGAGATCAAAAAAACTCTTTTATAAAGTTAAATCTTTCAGATATGTTTTCCTCTCAGTTATTTAACTAGTTATTGAGTTTTACTTTAATATTTGTTATTATTTACCTATATAATATTATATTTAAAGGTGCATCATGGCGAATTATTTAGGATACACAGCATTAGCCTGTGGTGGTGGAGCAGCCTATATGGGCTATCAAAAAGTTAGAAGCATGATCTCTCACGTTAACCCCGCATTAAATATCCCATTAGAGGAGCTGACTAGAAAGAGAGATAATATTGGATCCAACTTTCCGGATCATGAGATTATATCTGTGCCAACTGATGAAGGATTTAATCTTGACGGTGTTTGGCTCGGAGAGTCGAATAAAGAGAAAGTTATAGTATTTTCCTTGGGAATAGGAGGCACCTATGAAGAGGCCGGTGATTCTAATAGTATAGGCTATTTGCATATGAAAGCACTACAAGATGCGATGCCAGACCACGCTATTGTGATTGTCAATGGTCGAGAACTGGGAAGAAGTGGGGGCACGTTAACCAGCATTGACGATTATAAGTCCGATACTAAATCCGTGGTTGCTTACTTACAGGGCCATGGAATTCAAGCAGAAAATCTTATTGTTTATGGCCACTCATTAGGGTGCGTCGGTGCTATAGGCTCTCATAATCGTCTTATTTTAGATCGCACGTTCGATCATATTTCAGAACTCGTTTGTGATAAAGCTGGAGTTAAAAATAGCGCGCTTCGTTCCGCTGTCTCAGGTATCCTTTTTGGACTCAAATGGAATACTAATAACAGTGAGGCAGTAAAGAGTTTAGATGGAGCTAAAGTTGTTGTAATGAATCACTTCGATGATCCCACCATTTCGAGAGTGCGTAGCCTTTTTGAGCATGTAGAGGCAAACGATAACGTCGCAAGAATCACTTTAATGGATACGTCCGATCAGGAGCATAATGTTGCAGTAACTGCTCATACAAGACCGCTTAGCGTAGTTGAGCTTATTGATGCGTTTAGAAGAGTTTAGTTTAAGATTGCTGAAAATTTGAACGGGATTTATACTATGCGTTAATTGTAAGGATTTTAAATGAAATATTTGCACGTATTTAGTCTTTTATTACTGTTTTCTTTTTGCGATGCAGTTGTTCAAGAATCTTCTTTGCCGGTTATAGAGCACATCGACTCAACGAAGTACTCAACACGCCATTATCAAGAGATTATGGATGCTCTAGAACACAAAGAAGACACTGTTCGAGTAGTAACATTCAATACTTTATTTGATAAGTTTGATGATAGATATGTAGAGAGTTATCGCTGGCCTCAGAGACTACCGCGCGTTGTCGAAATGATCTGCTATCTCAACCCGGATGTTTTGGGTGTTCAAGAGCCCTATAATCATCAATTAAATGATTTAATCAACAGTCTACCCGAACGCTATTGTTATTTTGGAGAAGCTTACGAATCGGGATTAAATGCCGGCATT
The DNA here is from genome assembly GCA_021772355.1 of Chlamydiota bacterium. Taxonomy (GTDB): domain Bacteria; phylum Chlamydiota; class Chlamydiia; order Chlamydiales; family JAJFMB01; genus JAJFMB01. The sequence goes on from JAJFMB010000074.1 coordinate 1,989, forward strand.
TTTTATAACCAAGAGCGTTTTGAGCTCGTGGATTCTAAGATGTACCAATTTAAAAAGAATGGCTTGGCCTACGTAGCACTCAAGGATAAAAAAACCGGTCGAGTCGCAGCTTATTTTAATACTTATCTTCCTTTCACAACTATTAATGAAAGAGAAACCAACTCAATACTGATTTCAGATATACTGGAAAAATTCTCGGATGTGCCAACCATCATGATGGGCGATTTGAATACCTTCCCCAACCGTCCTGATTTATCTGCCAGCATTCCCGCTTATGACGGTGATCGTGTTTTAGCTCGCCTCAAAGGAGATCGTCTTGTCGACGCTCGCGAGAATAACCTGCTCGGACATTATGGCCCCATCGGGTCCTTTACTAATGAGTTTCCAAGTATAGAACCCTTTGAAGGATATGGCACCCCAGGTGTAATCCTCGATCATATTCTTGTCTCCAAGGATATTGGTGTTCTTACCCATACGATTGAGTGTGGCAAGGTTGATGGACATTTTCCTTCGGATCACATGCCTCTCGTGGTAGATATTCTCCTCGGTGGCCCTCCGGGCACCATGAATGGCACAACGAGTACCTTGCTGTCCAAGTAAAAATCTGTTTGTAGCAAATTCACTAACCCCAAAAAGAAAGAAGCTAATAAACAAGTGCAGGGTGACACTCGCGATAATGTTGTAACTGTGAAACAGTTGCAACATTTGAGCGAGTCTTGCCCTCAAAGAGGGCAATTTCTTTTAAAGAAGTTTCTAAAAAATAGCCCCTTGTGGATACCATAGTGGATGCGTCAATGCTATAGCTGATACGTCGTCCAACCCCAGCTTTGTTGCTTATTAGTTTTTGTGTCACTAATAGCTCCAATAGCTCCGGCTAAAGCCGTCGCTAGCCTCGATCTCAGCGCTGCTGCTTCGCACCATCACTTCGATCGAGGTTTACAAGAACCCCCGAGCGTTTTTAGTTGTAGATTGTGACTTACACGTGGCTAAGTACTACTTTTTTATCGCAAAAGTTGTTGATTCTTTCATGGTGCCCGGAGGGCCAATGAGTAGACCGTTGCCCGGAGGGCCAATGAATAGACTATAGGGCCAACCAGTAGACTACCAAAGTGACTAAGAATGTCACCGCAACCGGTATTCTGACATGCACGAAGTCGTGTGTCTTATAGAAGATGTTGCAAATGGTGAGGACGATGATGGCGGGGTAGCATAGCACGACCATGGGGTGGATAATGTACATGAGCCGTTCGAATCCTAAGCTAGCAAAGAGGCCGGTAATGATTAAGATTGCGGTTAGGACTAGGGAGTAGTTGGCTTTTGCGAGGGGTATTTCTTCGGCAAAAAAATCACTTATTGTCGTTGTGAGGCTGATCACCGTGGTTAGGCAGGCGAGCAGAATAGCGAGGTTGGCGATGGATCCATAGAGGGGTCCAAGAGTTAAATGAGATAGAGTCGTGATTAGTTGTTCAGGTGGGATATCTTTCATGGAGCTTGTATGCAGTGCGGCGATATCACTTAATCCGATGTAAACAAGGCCAAGCAGTAAACCCCCGATACATCCGGAGACGATGGTCATCTTAAAAAGGGATGAGGGGTCTGTTTCTCCCTTCAGTAGATTCCAGATGGTTGCGGAAAAGAACAGAGAGGCGATTAGGTCCATTGTATCGTAGCCGCAGGTAAGACCCCCAAAGAAGGCGTCTTTTGGAGATAGGGAGGAAACAGGATAGGCGTGACCCATTGTTTTTCCTTTGATGATGATCATGATCAAACAAGCGAGGAGAAGAGGGCTTAAAACATAGCCTAAAATTACGATTACGCGTTGCCGGTTAAGGCAGCAGATCAGGGAGACAGCGATGAACATAAGAGTAAATAGGGTCAGATTGACTGATGGGAAGAGAGGTTGAAAGCCGGCGTATGCAACGGTTACACAACGAGGCATAACAGCAAAGGGGCCAAGTAGGGCAAGAGCGCAAAGCATCATGAGATACCCCGGTTTTCCAATACGAGCGAAGAACAGTTTAGACTTCCCTTGAAAGAGAATGGCACCCAGCATACCGAGCATGGGGCCGCCAATAGCGGTAATTAAAAGGCCGATTAAGGCGTAGGAGATCATATCTCCTGAAATTTGGCCTAGTAAGAGGGGAAATACGACATTTCCCGCTCCAAAGAACATGGAGAAGATTGCAATCCCTGTGGACAGAGTCGTCCGATTTAATATAGTCGTCATTTTAACATCCTTGATTTGGTTTTAAGTCGTGAATTTGGAGTATAGAACGCGAATATTGTGCCCTACGAGGGCACGACGACAGAAGCAACCACGGCAAAATTAAGCTTATAAGCTGTAAAATTGAATTTATTCATGGTTTCCACAAGGTTAATAATAAAGGCATTATAAAGCCTTGAAATTTCTCTTTCAAGTGAAAAGTATGAGGTAATTAGT
>JAJFMB010000075.1 GCA_021772355.1 Chlamydiota bacterium
CTTCTCCACAACCCACTGTAAAGGTTTTGTGGTCGAGTAGTTCTCCCGGTTCGCCTCTATGAACTCTATCAACTTGAGAGCCGTAAATTTTAAGGCGTTTTTGCTGCCCCTTAACCTTCACTGTGCACCAAGCTCCTGGAATCGGACTTGTTCCGCGAATAAGATTATGAATTTTTTCTGAAGGTTGGTTCCAAAAAATCTCACAATCCTCAAGTTCAACACGTGGAGCAAAGGTCACCTTATCGTGATCTTGAGGAATACGTTTGATAATCCCCTTTTGAAAGTCTTGGATCACTTGAAAAAGCAGCGGTTTACCAGCTTCACAAAGTGCCTTCTCAAGTTCTGCAAGAGTGGTGTTCTCATTGATGGGAACAGTTTGCATTTCAATAATATCTCCGGCATCCATCTTCTTAACCATGTGCATAACGGTCACTCCGCTTTGTTGATCACCATTGATTAAACAGTGATGGATCGGGGCGGCACCTCGATATTGAGGTAAAAGACTTGCGTGGAGATTAATGCATCCGAGTTTCGGCATATCCAAGAGATGTTGCTTAATAATTTCCCCATAGGCCACCACAACAAAGAGGTCCGCATCATACTTTTGAAGCGTTTCGGCAAAATCAGGAGATGAAGCAAGCTCAGGCTGGAAGATGGGTAGGGAGGAATTTTGTGCCACAAGCTTGACAGGTGTGGGTTGGGGGGTGCCTGATCGCCCTTTAGGCTTATCAGGTTTGCTGACGACCGCTGCAATATTAACTTTTCGGTCGATCAAGTACTGAAGAACGTGAGCGGCAAATTGCGGTGTTCCAAAAAAAACAATTTTCATTAGTTCGCTAAAAGAACCTTCTTATCTTCTTCAGACAATTTAGCCTCTTCTTGCAAACACACTAATCCCCGCTTAGTTTCCTTGCAAAATGATAGCCATTTATCGATTTCAGGAAGCGAAGGCAGCTCCTTTTCGATCATTTGAAGCGCTTCTTGCAAAGAGTGTTTCGAACGATAAATCAGCTTAAAGGCCTTAGTTAGCGCGGTTCTTGTTTCTAGAGAAAATCCATGTCGCTTTAATCCGATTAAATTGAGACCAGCAACCTCAAAAGGGCGTCCGGATCCTATTGTGTAGGGAGGGACATCGCAAGGAATTCCGCTCATTCCCCCAATCATAGCATGACAACCAACGCGCACCTGTTGGTGAATTCCTGTCATACCACCTATATTAACATAGTCCTCAATCACGACATGACCCGCTAAAGCAGCATTATTGCTCATGGTCACATGATTGCCCACTTTGCAGTCGTGAGCGATGTGACAATAGGCCATAATAAAGCATTCATCTCCAACATGCACCGTAGAGTTTTCAATGGAAGAGGAGTTAATGGTCACATACTCTCTGATTTCGCAGTTTTTACCGATATGAACGAATGTCTGCTCTCCACGATACTTACGATTTTGTGGTTTCGTCCCGATACTAACAAAAGTGTAGATTGTCGTTCCCTCGCCAATGGTAGTATTACCATCGATGTAGGCGTAGGATTTGATTGTCACATGATCGTGTAGTGTGACATTCTCCTTAACGACAGCGAAAGGTTCGACAACGACATTGTTGCCAATTTTAGCACCTGGTTCAATGACGGCAGAGGGATGAATGGAATTATTGCTCATGTGGACCCGTTATTTTTGATTTTCCTTTAATTTTTTTACTATCTTAAATTTGGTCTTTGTCCACAAGGGCAAAACCGACTTCAGCTTGAACAGCAACTTTATCATTGTTCACAAGTGCTAAAGCTTTAACACGTCCCCCTTTGCTACTAAAGTGAATCCCCTCAGCATGCAGGTATAGGACATCTCCTGGTCGAACAGGATTACGAAATTTTGCATTCGAGACATTTAGGAGAAGTGCTGTTTTCTTGCACTCTTCTTTTAAATGGACTAAAACGCCACCCGTTTGAGCTAAAGCTTCCAATATTAGAACCCCCGGCATAATGGGCGCTCCGGGAAAATGTCCCTGAAAAAAAGCTTCATTAATTGTTACGTTTTTCAAGCCTACAATAGTTCCTTTCTCCAGATCAAGCTCTAGAATTTTATCGACAAGAAGAAAAGGATAGCGATGAGGAAGAATTTTAATAACTTCCTTAACATCAAGATTTTTTTTGTTAATCTCACTCATGAGCATTTCTCCATCATGACGCAGCGATTGATTTCCTTCGCAAAAGCGTAATTTGAGGCGTGTCCTCCACGAATTGCAATAATATGCGCGTGAAGATCAAAACCGAGCAATCCTAAATCGCCAATCATATCCAAAACTTTATGCCTTACCATTTCATCGGAAAAGAACAGGCCGCCTTTGCTAAACACAGCATCATCTTTGATGACAACAGCATTATCAAGACTTCCGCCTTTTATTAATCCGGCATCCATCAAAGCAGCTACCTCGTCATATAGAGAAAATGTGCGGCAAGGAGCAATTTCCTTTTTGAAAATCTCTTCCGTTATATCAGAAGAAAAAAACTGACAAGCCAAATAAGGAGTTTTAGGATAGTGCAGTGTGTAGCTAATTTTAAACCCTTCAAAAGGCAAAGCGACAATGCTGATATCACCCTCACTCCAGTAAATAGACTCTTGAATCTTTACAATTGCAACATCCTCTTGCTGAGAAACAACTCCAACTTCTTCTATCATGTCGATAAAAACGTCAGAGCTTCCGTTTCCCACCGGAGGTTCCATATTAGATAGTTCTACTATGAGATTATCAACCTGCATAGCGCGAATTGCAGCCATCACATGTTCTATCGTGTAAATACGTACATCCCCAATACCAATAGTAGTATTGCGGGACGTGTCACAAACACTATTTAAAACCGCAGGTATACAGGGTTGATCAGGAAGATCAGTTCGTTTAAATATAATTCCTGTCCCAACAGGTGCCGGCACAAATCGCATAACAACCTTTTCACCAGTATGAATCCCTATTCCTGAATAGGTTACATCTTGGAGTAGCGTTTGCGCTTGTCGATAACTAATCTGCTGTGCGGAGCCCTCTGGTTGCACGAAAATCGATCCCATTCCTAAATCTTTAGAGTAAGAATCTATTGTACAAATGTCATAAGATTCTCATCAAGAGCTATTTTCTTCTGGGCGAAATAAAGAACAATAATAAATTAATAAGACAAAATCCTATGATCATCCCATCCCCGAGATACGAATAAAAAGTTTGGTAGGTATACATCGGCACATTGACATAGAGAGAATCGGAAATCCATTCCTGGTTTTTATCCCCTTTCCCTAAAATAGCAACATCTCGACCCAAACTATCAACAACTCCGGTTACACCTGTATTACATGCCCGTGCCAGAGGAATCCCATTTTCAACTGTTCTCAATTTAGAATGATCAAAATGCTGTTGAGGCAGACGGGAATTGGGATACCAGACATCACTTGTCACATTCACCAATATTTCTGCCCCCTCAACGCGATTTTCTCGCATCATATCCCCAAAGGTTTCTTCATAACAAATTGTCACACCAAAGGGAGTAGAATGACGACGCATCACCTTTGCACATTGACCGCAAGTAAGAGATCCATGTATGCCGTAAGAGGCGCACAATTCTCGGCAGCTTTCAAAGGGAATATATTCCCCCATAGGAACCAATACCCGTTTTTCATATCGCTCCACGCGATCCGCATGTGGCTGAAAGTACTGAGCGGCACTGTAATACTGAGTGTTAATTACCTGATTGTTATCATCATAAATATTCTCTGCATCTTCCAAACCAATCACAAGCCCGGAATTAAAAGTGTTGGCAATTGTTTTTGAAAAAAAAGCATTACTAACCAGCCACTGCCCATCTTGATTGACTGCCCAAGGAAGTTCCAGAGGAGGAAAGCGGGGATCTTCCAGCGATTCTTCAAAAAGATGCTTTACAGCGTCGAGCGAGTACACGAATGAGTATGTTCCAAAAGGAACAGTGGCCTCCGGAAGAACAACCAAATCAACGGTTTTATTCACTTGTTTTTTGAGGATAAAAAGAATTTGCTTCCACTCTTCCAATACAAAATCAACCATCTGCTTAGTGCTGTGAAATTGATACGCTTCTTCTGCTGGAAAAGCTGTTTGAACAAGCACCACTGAAAAAGGATTGCGATCCCCTTCTCTCATCTTCATCTCATGATACATTAAATGCGTCACCCCAAAAACATAAGGAGAAAGAACCATGAAACCCAATGCAGATAAACGCCCCAACGTAATGCCGCGGCACCAAACATATAAAGCGACCAAATTAACAAGCATCACCCAAAAAGTCATTCCAAAGGCTCCCCAAATGGAGGCTGTTTGCAAAGAGTAGAGGTTTCCCGCTAGTGCCATACCCGCTGTATTGAACGCTATGCCTGCCATAAAGAAAAGACGCATCCATTCCATAACGGTCCACAAGCTTGCGATCACCAAAAGATCCGAGATCTTTTCCATGGAACGCCTTGTGATCAAAAGACTTAAAATACCAAACTGCACACCTGCCGACAAAGAAAGCGCAACATGCACAACGTAAATGTACCAATACGGATGAGAAAGAAACCAAGAGAGTTGAACAAGTTGCACACCAGTCCCAAATGCTAGTCCAAGACAAAACCTTAGCAAGGGCCGCTGATAGCAAAGTAGGACCCTCCAAAATAAAGCGTACCCCACCACTGCAGCTACGGGTCCGAGCCACCAAATCCACGCAGGCTGCCCGAAAGCCACGCAACAAAAAGCGATAAAAAAAAGTGTGACCTGTTGAGGGACAGATAATAAATTAAGCGTTATCATAGCACCAAGAATAGCAAAAAAACCTGATAAAAAAAAGAGATAACAAAAGAGCCGGCCTTTTGATTTCAAAGACCGGCTCTTAAAGAATTTTTAGTGCAATTGCAAATTTTACTGTTTCACTTCTTTAGTTGAACAAGACCTATCGCAACCACAGCCTCCAGAACCGCAGGCCATTACATAGAGAAGACCGCCAACAATGCCTATTCCTTTAAGGAACATTACAAGCTCTAAATCGCGATCTGCACCATCCATTGTCCAAAAAGCATGGAGTGTTACAATATAACATATAACGTATGCAGCCAATACCAATGCCGCAAAGCGCGCCTTCCAACCAAGAATCAACATAATTCCAAAAACAATTTCAACAATCAGCGACACAATAATAATCCATGTAGCTGCATCACCGGTAACACCTGTCAGCTCTTGAAAGTTTTGTATCGACGTATGAAATTCAAATATTTTATAAAAACCGTCCCAAATAAACGCTGCACTTAAACACAAACGCCCAAGAAACATTAACAGTGAGCCAAAAGCCTTCATCCTCTTCCTCCGAATATTTCAAACTATTCTTTACCATTTACAATAATTCGGTATTTCAATCAATCCGAAGATGTGACCCAATCTACACTCCATTTTCCGGCTCCATAGGTGATAACGTAGAGCAATCCCCCTAAGATATTGAGGTTCTTTAGGAAAAGAATCATTTGCATCTGCATCTCAACTTCCGTTGCATTCCAAAAATCATGAAAGATTAGGGTTGTCGGAACAAGAAATAAGAACAAAACCATTGCTCCAACCCGAGCAAAAAAACCGATTAGAATCGCTAATCCCCCTAAAATCTCTATTGTAAGTGCTCCAAATAAGAAAAAAGGAACAAGCGTCATTCCCTTAGACATCATATAGTGCGTTGTCTCATTAAAGAAAAAAATCTTTCCTATTCCAGCCCAAATGAAAATCGCACTAATTAAAACCCTACCTAAAAGCGTTAGAAACGCAAAAAAAGACTTCATAATACCCTTCCAAAGTTTAAATTATTAGATTTACTGAAAAATATCCTTCAGCGCAATCTATTTGTTTATTTTTTTATTTAAACCATTTATAATGTTTCCATTATGAGTAAAATTCCCTTTAGAGATTACCATCTTTTAAAACTCCTGGACGCGTATAGCGAAAAAACCTTACCGCTAGACCTCGTGGTCAACCATTATTTTCGCGCGCACAAATCACTGGGATCAAAAGATCGGGCAGAAATTGCTCAAACCCTCTTCACTTTATTCCGATGGATGGGTTTGATAGATCATTATTGTGAAAAACCTGTTTCTTGGAAAAAACGACTCTCATCCCTAAAAAATCTAAATTCTTACATCCAAGATACCTCACTACCTCCGCACATTCGCGTCAGCTTTCCTTACTCTTTGTACGAGAGACTTGTAAATCATTACGGCGAGACTGATTCTCAAAAAATTTGCCTAAACTGCAATGAAGGCGCCCCACTTACTATAAGAGTCAACACACACAAAATATCGAGGGAAGCACTACTGACCCTCTTAAAAGAAAATTTTTCCGTATTTCCCTGTGATCACTCTTCAGTCGGTATCACTTTTGAACAAAGAACTCACTTGTTTAAGCTTCAAGAATTTAAGGATGGATATTTTGAAATTCAAGATGAAGCAAGTCAGATCATTGGCAAGCTCGTTGATGCCAGGCCGGGTCAGCACATTCTCGATTATTGCTCAGGTTCCGGAGGAAAAACACTTGTATTTGCACCTGACATGAATAATTCCGGTCAGATTTATTTGCATGATATCCGTCCTCACATCTTGCAAGAAGCTAAAAAAAGACTTAAGAGAGCCGGGATTCAAAATGCTCAGATCATGCTTCCAGAAGATCCTAAAAGAAAAAAACTTAAGAAAAAAATGGATTGGGTGCTCGTAGATGCGCCTTGCTCCGGAACAGGAACCTTGCGCCGCAATCCTGATATGAAATGGAAATACTCAGACGAAATGCTCCACCGCCTTATCGGTGAACAGCGTGCCATTTTCGAACAAGCCCTAAGCTACATGAGCCCTGATGGTCGTATCGTTTACGCCACATGCAGCTTGCTCGCAGAAGAAAACCAGCAACAAATAGAACATTTTTGCACAACATATCATCTCGAAGTTGAAGGAGAACCCTTTCAAAGTCTCCCCACACCCGGAGGAATGGATGGATTTTTTGGAGTTGTTCTGAAATTCAAAAAAAACGCCTGACTCGACCGCATCACTACTTTCCCAAAAAAGTCTCTTTTTTTAGGTTTGCAATAATCACCATGATGTTCTACCATTTTTAATTGGATCACATTAATAATGTTGTAATTATGAAGAAATATTTATCTCCTCTCCTCACCTTTCTACTCCTT
>JAJFMB010000076.1 GCA_021772355.1 Chlamydiota bacterium
GATCAACAAAATTCTGCCACTTTTTTGCCCAACGAATTAGTTCGTCCGAGAAGAAAAAACCCGCCACAACACCAACGAGAATTTGTCCATAAAAGGGGAGAAAAAATAAAAGAACAAGCCCTACAATTAAAATGACGTACCCGACAGTGTCGAGCGTATTTTCTTTTGCATACTCGTATAAGTTCTCCATATTTTCTTTGTTTAATTTTTGGGAGATCTTATCTTTTATAGACTCATCGTTTTTAGTATTTGATTCAGGCTCATGAATTTCTTCCGCCTCAATATCTTCAGGCTCTTCCGAGGGAGTTATTTCATCTTTTGCCATGGCATTACCTTTACTATTTGTTTTAATGTAAGTTGTTATATCTCAAGAAAAATATCGACGCAACATTTTTTAAGCATTTAACATTTTCATTATTTGTGATAGAATAGCGATGTTGGAATAGTTTTGTTGAAAAAGTATTACCATGGAGATTTGCAGCAAACAACTCATCTTTAACTGATTTCGTTCTTACAGGTAGCGCTCGGGCTATTTACTGTGAACGAAAATCACTAAAGTTTTAAGCTTTTCTGCAACAAATCTTCAATGTACAACCTGTTTAACAAGGCTTATTGGAAGAGGCATTATGTTAATTAGAGATTGGCTATCATGGATCACGTACGCAGTGGGCGGTATCGCATTGCTGCTTTTACTATTGGGTATCTCTGCCCATTGGTCCCGCCCCTCCACAATCCCTCCTGTTCCTCACATCAAAGAGAAAACAACTTTACCCGAAAGCTCTTTTACTCTTCCTCAAAAAGACTATGACGCGATCGGCGAACCTGCCTTTACCGTGCAAATGACAGCATTTTCAATGCAGATTCCCGATTTACGGCAGCAACTCACCTATTTTGGAAAAAACAGCCGCCCCGACGCTCAAGCAGAAAAAACCATGCTTAATTTTGGTCTTCCCGGAAGTAAAACCTCCGCTTCTGTTTCACCAAACCAGAAATTATACCTGATTTTTGACAGAAAGCAAACACCCGGAAAATTTACTTTTAGCCCCAATAATGCCCCGACTTCTCTGTGGTTAGAAGCGAGTCCTCAAGGAAGTGAAGCTGCTGTCAAAATTGGCATGGTTAATGAAAAGGGAGAAACCATCCATACACCAAAACAGAACGCCCAATTCCGTCTAAAGGAAAAGGACCAAACACGTGTAAGCAAAGGATGGGAGCTCGGTAAATGGCGCGTTGATGCGACCCTTCTTTCTCGTCAAAAAGCGCGTTGGTACGGCCAGGATAAGTTTTTCGAGCGGCACGGTGGAGAAGAGTATGGTAGTGCTATCGGAAAAGAGCGGATCGATTTTATTGAAGGCGAAAATCCCTACTCGGTTTTCCTCGATGATAAAAGTGTTCTGATTTGGAAAGATCGGCGCTGGCAAGAAGCAACCCCTAGTCAAGACACAATCAAATACCCTTTGCTCGCAGTAAAAAAGATAAGCGACCGCGTGATGAACCTAGAGCTTTGGGATGTTGAGGGAAAAGCCAAAGTCAACCTCAACCTACTCAAATCTACTGACATGAAGCCTCCGCAAAACATCCAAAAAAGCTTTAAATATGTGGGAGCAAAAACAAGGTCCAAATTTATCTTTGAGATCAATAAAGAAAGGATGACGCTTCGTCCTAAAGACTGGCTTGTACTGACCAAAGAGGGATGGAAAAAACTGACAACTGCCGAAGAAATTGATGATTTCGTCAATCGGAAACTCACAGGTCCTTTATTTGTTTTTGATGGAATCGTCAGACAGGGAGATATCCAAATTATTACCGGAACACTTTTCAATGCATCACGAACCGACATGCAGCCAGTCGAGATACCTGTACAAATAAATCGTAAGACAAATGGTAAAAATGAGAAGACTAAAGGGCAAAGCGACGTAAAACCTAATTCATCCTACACTCCAAGTGCACCGAGGTCAGTTCCTGAACGCCCTCTTCCCCCCACCGAGCGCACAGCTCCGCCGGAACTTAACCGTGAACGCCCTCCTCCTCCTCGACTTAGAGAAAGGGGGGAAGAGAACCAATATCGTCCTTTAAATAATGAGGTTTCCTCTTTAAAATAATAGGTATATCCGTTTAAATTAGCTTATGAAGAAAATCGTTTATATTTCTTTACTTACCCTGTCGTTTTATTTTTACGCCACTGCTCAAACAATCGCGGAAAAAAAAGCAGGAATCGTTGCCGGTGAAAGCGACTTAAGTCGTGAAGCGCAGGACATGCTCCTTGATGTCAACAAGCAACTTGAAGGTTGGCAAGAGCAACTTAGAGAGCTTTATTCTCAGGTTATCGTTCTCTATCAAAACAACGCCCCCGAAGAAGACTACCAAGAGTTACTTGACACCATCAATGCGGTCAAAGAGAAAATGATCACCTTGGAGAGTGCTTGGCGCACAACTGTAGCAGGTGGCGGTGTAGAAGAGGGGTACTCCTTATGGCATCAACCTGATACCACCATTGAACAACTTGTTATCGACTACGGTTCGCAAAATTTCGTATACCTTATCCCATCTGACGTCGGTTCCATTCGCGTTAGTATTAATTCAAGTTTGCCGATTCCACGCGCCTCTTGGGAAGAGATGCTTGAAACCATTCTGATTCAAAATGGTGTTGGAATCAAACAACTCAATCCTTTCTTAAGAGAGCTATATCCTGTCAAACAGGACAACTCAGGCATTGAGCTCATCACAAACAATCGACGAGATCTCGACCTTTTCCCTGATGATGCTCGTATCTGCTTTATGCTATCTCCCGATGCATCGGAGTTAAGACGCATTTGGCTTTTCTTAGGGAAGTTTATCAATCCCAATACTACTGTCCTGCAAATGATCGGTCGTGACATCTTGCTAATTTCACAAACTTCGGAAGTCAGGGATCTTATCAAGCTCTACGATTTCGTTTCAGCTAACCGTGGCGACAGAGACTACAAAGTGGTTACTCTTTCGAAGGTTGATGCAGAAGAAATGGCCAAAATTTTAGGCGCAATTTTTGATCAGCTTATTGAACAACCCAAAGCAGTCGAAAAAACAGAGAAAGGGGAAAAGCCCAAAGTTGAAGCTACTGAAATTAACGATGTTGTCGGTTTAAAAGTACTGACCTTAGGCACTGTAGCACAGGCGCTGTTTTTGATCGGAACTCCTGAGGAGATTAAAAAAGCGGAAGAAATCATCAAGCGGGTGGAATCACAAGTTGGCGAGGCGCGCGCCAGAACCATTTTCTGGTACACAGCCAGACACTCATCTCCGGAAGATCTTGCTGAAGTGCTGTTAAAAATCTACAACCTTATGATTCAAACAGGAGCCGGTTATCCTGCTCCGCCCCAAGAGGGACAAAACCCCGCTAACAACGTCAATGTCTCACAAAAAGTGACACAACCGGCAGAAGATATTATTCTACCTCCTCCAACTTCTTTACGCTTGTACTCCGAAAGTTTCTACCAAGATGGTGGCTACATTGTAAACCCCGCCCCGGTCGAACCAGGACTAACACCACCGCCGGATTACAACAGAGACCGTGAAAATTTTATCGTCGATCCCAAAACTAACTCGATTGTTATGGTCGTCGAAGCAGATATTCTTCCTAAACTGAAAGAAGTGATCAAAAAGTTAGACGTTCCCAAAAAAATGGTGCAAATCGAAGTTCTTCTCTTTGAAAAACGGATGGATCGTTCTACAGATTATGGCCTCAACCTACTCAAAATTGGCGATCGTGCCACTAACACGCAGGACACTGGAGTCGCTTGGAATAACACTATAATATCGCAGGGTGGTAGACCTGAAAACGCCGGCGTGTTTCAGTTTTTCTTAAGCCGCATGAAAGGGGAATCAGGAATACCGGCCTTTGACTATTTCTACCGCTTTTTGATTTCGCAACAAGATATTCAAATCAACTCGGCCCCCTCTGTGATTGCCATCAACCAGACACCTGCCCTTATTGCAATTAAGGATGAGATCTCGATCAACACCGGGGTGTTTGAAGTTGAAACAGCAAAAGGGGTAACACTTAAAGACGCCTTTACACGCGCTCAGTATGGTATAACAATTGCAATCACCCCTACCATTCACATGCATGCCGAAGATGACTCCTATACTGATTACGACTATGTGACCTTAGAAACCGACATCACCTTTGACACCATCCAACCGCGACCTTTCCAACCCGATCGACCTGATGTCAGCCGTCGGCAAGTGAAAAACAATGTGAGAGTCCCAGATGGGCAATCGGTTATTATCGGCGGACTACGACGTAAAATCAAATCAGATAGCAGAGAATATATTCCGTTTATCGGAGAACTGCCGGGCATCGGAAAACTATTCAGCATTACAGGATTGCGCGATCAAACAACAGAGATGTTTTTGATCATCACTCCCAAGATCATCGTTGATCCCGCTGAGGACTACGAGCGCATCCGTCAAAAACAACTTTGCATGCGCCCAGGGGATATCCCTGCATTTCTCTGTCAATTGGAGCGTGCTCAAGAGTGTGAGAAAACGCGCGTCCTTGAAAATAGCATGCGCATTCTTTTTGGAAGACCGTGCGATCGGTGCGTTGTGACAGAAGAAGAGGAGTTTGATGGCGGATATGCCGGATTCTAATGACAGTCTTAGCAGTGAGCTTGCACGTCACGGCATGCTGGGCGGTGAAGACGTTAATCGTTCGCTTGCAGAGCAGCTGGGCATGCCGATATACGCTGACTTATCCATTATCGAGTTTCCAAGAGAACGCCTAAAAGATATTCCTTACTCTTTTGTAAAAAGGAATCTTATTCTACCGGTCAAACAAGAGAATGGAACGATCCTTGTCGCTGTCGCCGATCCTTTGGACCTCGATCCCTTAGAAGAGCTCCATCACATGCTCAACACAGAAGTCAAAGCAGTCTACAGCCCAAAAGCTGCCATATTAATCGCAATTGATGAATGTTATCGCGATCAAAGCAGTGCTGCCTCACAAATGATTGCGGACCTATCGGGAAAAAAAATTGGAAAAGATGAA
>JAJFMB010000077.1 GCA_021772355.1 Chlamydiota bacterium
TAAACGAAGCACCTGGATAAATAAAGGAACGCAGCAGAAAAAAGAGAACGCATCGAACGATTCGATCTTTTTTACTGGTAGATTTAAACTGAGTATTTTCAGTTTCCCAACTAGCAGTATAGTTCACTTTTGAAGTTGATAATAAAACCATTTAAAAAACCTTTAAATAAAAAACAAACTTAACAATAAAGTATTTTTATTACTTAAAGGTAATGTAAAGATTATATAAATATTGAGAATATAACGTGTTATATGATATATTTTGTAAAAAAAGGTTTACCATCATGAAACGTCTGTTAATTTTTTTATCCCTATTTATTTTTAATTCAGTTTATTCAGCGACGCCCCCTCTTTCTCAGAACGTGAAAGTAGTGATCTATTCCCCCTTAGAGAATGCGGATGACATAAGAGATGCGATAGGTCGTGCGGGAGCAGGCAAATTTGGTGATTACGATTTCTGCAGCACTTCCAACCTCGTCACTGGCTACTGGAGAGCAAATGAAGGCGCAAACCCTGCAGTTGGAGAAAAAGGAAATATCGAATCTGCAGTTGAAGAGCAAATTGCATTTATCTGCCCTTATGACACTCTTGAAGAAGTCATTGAAGCAGCACAAAAAGTCCATCCTTACGAAGTGATGGGGTTTGATGTGTACACTCTTGTTGATTTTCCGATGAAGAAAAAAGATTAATTCTGCTGCAGAATCTCTTTTCCCACGATCATGATAGTTCCCCCGCCAATTCTGGAACCGGCGTTGCCTGTAGGCTGCCCAAAATCATCCTCTTTTTCGTGAATGATGATCGCTCTTCCGGAGATGTTGTATTTTCCTTGATTGAGGGAAAGGCCTGGTATCACAAGGGTTAGTGTCGCATGACCGCTTTCATCAGCTTCGATATTGCCAAAGTCGCCGGCATGCGCCTGCTCAAACCCATCTTTTATGATAAAGCCATGTTTGGTGTTGTTTGGATTGTAGTGGCCACCTGCGTTATTCCCATTATTGCCTATGTCTCCAAATTCATGAATGTGAATACCGTGCTTTCCCGGAGGAACGCCTGTTAAATCCGCGCGAACCTTAAGCCCTTCGTTTGTCTCCTCAAAAAGCACCAGCCCTTTCACATTAGAACCATCTTGTGTGGGCACTACCATCGCCTTACCAAGATCGAGCTTGTTGTCAGACTGCTCGCAAGAGGCGCATAAAAGCATCATAAGTGGGATCCAAGCATAAGCTTTCATCATTTTCTCCGTTGTTTCTTCGATGTTTACCATAAAGAATCCCTAGCTGCAAATAAAAACAGATGGTATTGATTACTCCTATGCGGACATTTACCATTTTACTTATTCTTTCCTTTCTTCCTTTAGTGGCACAAGAGTGTTCTCCAACTCTTCGTTTTGATGGCAAGCAACTAATATTGAGTAATCAAGAGTGGAAAGAGCGCTTGCCTCACGACCGCTATGAGGTGTTGCGTGAAGGAGCTACTGAGAAGCCTTTCGCTAACGAATACAATGACAATAAAGCGAAAGGGATCTACGTCTGCGCAGCGTGCGCTCTTGCTTTGTTTAGCTCAGATGCTAAATACGATTCTAAAACAGGCTGGCCTAGTTTCTGGCAACCGATCTGCCCGGAAAATGTTACCTTGCGCGATGATTATACCTTGTTCTTTATCAAAAGGATCGAGGTTGTGTGCAGTCGTTGCGAATCTCACATAGGCCATCTTTTCCATGATGGTCCCCCTCCTACCGGAAAGCGGTATTGTCTCAATTCTCTCGCCTTACAATTTCATAATAATTAATTTTTTATAGCCAAAAAGAAGCGAATATTATTTAAGGGGAATTAATGATGATGTTAGGATAGTTGTCCCATGCACAAGATGTTTAATTTTCAACCATTTCCAGGATTATCCAATCCTCACCTTCAAACCATTTTTGGTGCGATGGCCAACTGGAATCGCAATCCCTTGTCTGAAAGAGAGTTTGTCACCCTTCCCGATGGCGACAAGCTGTCAATTGTCATCACAACCCCACAGCATTGGAAACCGCATGACACAACAGTCATTATGATCCATGGGCTTTGCGGCTCTCACAGCTCTCCCTATCTTGTTAGAATGACTAATAAACTGGAGTCTGATAATATTAGGTCTGTCCGTGTCAATTTACGTGGCAGTGGTTATGGACAAGGACTTGCAACCAAAACTTATCATGGGGGTATCAGCGATGATCTCTACCATGTTCTAAAGAAAATCAAAGAAACTACACCCGATTCTCCTATAACTATCATTGGATTTTCTCTTAGTGGTAATATTCTTTTAAAGCTCGCCGGAGAAATGGGTAGTGAATTCCATCACTATGTAGAAAAAATTATAGCTGTATGCCCCTCAATCGATCTGGAGGATTCTGCCTACCAGCTGCAAAAAAAGGAAAATAAACTCTATCACAGGTCGTTCCTCGACCGCATCGTTAAATCTGTTGAGAAAAGGGAAAACCCTTATGCGTATACGCCTGAAACTTCCTTATCCTCCTGTAAAAGCCTAATTGACTTCGACAATCTCTTTACTGCACCTGCCTGGGGATTTCGCGACGCACTTGACTACTACCGCAAGTGTAGCTCTCGTGCTCTTATTCCTGAAATCGCCGTTCGTTGCCACCTACTCTTTGCTGACGACGATCCGATCATCAATTCCGAGCTCATCAAACCGCTCGTTCTTCCGTCTCATATCGATCTTCTGATTACAGAAAACGGAGGTCACATGGGATACCTAGGCCATCCTAAAAATGGCGATTTTTACTGGATGGATACTCTTTTGCTTCATTGGATTCAAAATTAATTGATTTTATTTACCAAATAATATAACCTAATATTCTTTTTTACTAACAAGGATATTAAGATGACTGCTAGTCCAATTGATTTTTTTAAATCTTTCTACTACACCAATACATACCTACCCCCGGTCGATTTGAGCAATGAAGCGATTGAACAAGACCTTCTTAGTACGACAAATCCTGAAGTTGCTGAAAAAGCTCAAGAATTAATATCTCAAGATGAGGTTCAAGAAATCCTATCCGCTCCCTTTACTTACGACCCTGCCGAATTCAAAACTAGGGGAGAAACACTTAAAAGACATAACTTTAAACTTCTAAGCTTAAAGCCTGCTTTAGAAAACGGTGTTGTAAAAGGACTACATCCTTATTACAGCGTAGTGGAACACAACGACCTTCCCGGTTGGATCATTAAAGCAGGGGGAACCCGCGTCAAAAATGATGATTTCATCGCTGGACCCATGAATAATCGAAATGAAATCGGTTTTTTTACGGAAGAAGATGGCCTACTCCGCATTGCAATGGCAAAGCGAATGAGAGAGACAGCTGCTAAAATTAACTTTGAACTCATTATTCCGGAAAAAAAGTTTGTATCATATAAAAACAGCGAGACTATTACTAATCCCATGGAAAAATACTGTGTCGTTTGCGAAAAACTCGACCTCTATAGCCAGGAAGAGACTATTGAAGAATTCAAAAAAATGACACCTGATGTCCAGAGGGAAACAGCAAAAAAGATTTGTCAATTTATCAAAGAGTCCGGTTTTACAGATGCTTCTCTCCACAACATCAGGCTAACAAAGGAAGGAAAGAAATTCGCTATTGTGGATACGGAACCTAGCGGCTTACTCGTTTCTAACCAAATAAGTTCCCGAGGAAAACACCCTTCTAGCGTGGAAAAATGCGCTCGTATTGGCCTTTTCGCACTATTAGCGAGTTCATCAAAACCTGAAAATAGAACGAGACATGTAGGACCTATACAGGTTAATACAGTCACCTACAAACCCGCTAAAGGTTTAGAGCCCTTTTATAACCAAGTTAAAGAAGAATATACGACTGCATGCAGCCCAAAACTTGATAAATGGAAGATTGGACTAAGTATTGCTATCCCCGTGATTCCGGCTGTTCTTCTTGTCGTTTCAATAGCTAAATCTATTTTTGCTTTTTATGTTCTACTAGCAGCATCTGTTCGGAATGTACAGCAGAAAAAAAACCAAGGACATATTGTCCTAAATAAAAACCAAGTGCATCTTTCGCTAAAAGATAATAGTCAGCATCAAAAGAAAGCACAACAGCTTACAAAACTGTATTATCAGCAAATTGAAGGGGTTCCCTACAACAACCCAAATATGGTAATAGCCTAATAGATACTATTACAATATTTACTTGAATATTTCGCGTAAAACTGATAAAATGTTATAATTATATGAATAAAGTTATCATAATTATAACACTTTTAATTACCGGTTGCATCCAAGCAAAATCGACACTACCTCTAGAGTCGGAAAGGCTATTTACCTCCTCCGTTTTTGAGAGTTATCTCACTCAATTAAATTATTTTGTTACTACCCACCACACCCCTGAAGATAACCCTGATACTGCAGATCTTAAAACTTATATTTTGAATTCTCAATTGAGTGATCATAGAACCTTTTATAAGGAAATGATACTCAAGCTGCGCACAGCCTTGCAAAATGACCCCAATTCCCTCTTTTTAGATCAATTTTGCGTTTGGATGTTTGAAGAAGTTGAGCTCTGGGACGATATGGTGGCTTATATGGTTAACGAGTTTGGTGCCATCGATACGTCTGAAGAGCGCATTTCTGTTCCCGAAATGCTAGCGCATCTTAAGGATGTTTATCAAAAAACATGCGAGGATCCAAGATATTGTGATTATAAAAGGAGTCCTGAAGACCCCCTTTTAAGTGGCAATATCCCCTATTTTTTGTTTTCTTTAGCAAATCAGACTAAGGTTTTTCGCATTCCAACGGTAGTGAAGGTTCAAGATAAGGTAGAAGTTGCTGAGGAATTTCACCGCTATTTAATGGTCAAAGCAAAAACCAAAAGTAAACATTTTTATTTAAACTTGAAAAATACTAATCCAATCAAAACCACCCTGCACGCTCTTGAGCTCAAACCTGAATTGGAGAACTTTCTGAATGTTCTAACCATAGATAAAAGTAAAAGCTCAAATTTTTATTGGCAAACAGGCAAGTTCAAGTATATCAAAAAAACAGACGACTTTATTAACGCCTTTTTGGCACAGCACTTCAACTTAGACAATAGCACTCACTTCTGCTGGTCAAACAACCTTGATGTTGTGCACTGGTACCACCAAAGCAAACATTTGATGACAGACATCCATCAGAACTATTTTGAGGGGAAAGCGGAAGTAAATATAACTGAACGACTCGACTTTATCGATATCTTTTATATGAAAATGACTCAATTGATCTGTGCTGAACTTAATATAGATTCTTTGAACATTTCCTGTGAGCACAGTATAGACAGGGCGCCCGGGATATTAGGACACTTATTTTTAGATAATAGCTTAGATGAGCAAGGAAAAATGAGTCTAGATGATGCTAATCGTTTTATTGCTTTAATCGTGATTCAGCCTCTACTATTGCACAATCGTCCTGCGCATGATTATAGAGTGAATAGGCTGATTTCTATATGTGAAAGAATGTATGAAGGTGCGGCTGGTAAACCAACCGCACATCGATAGAATTACTCAGAGTGAGAATATCTCTTGCGAGGTTGTCTGTCTCCGCCGCCTCTTCTGTCTCCATCGCTATCATGAGCAACTTTGACCACGATAGGTCTGCCACCAACATCAGTGCCGTTTAACTGCTCAATAGCAGCATTTCCATCTTCTTCGTTTTCCATTTCGACAAAGCCGAAACCACGAGAGCGACCAGAAATACGGTCCATGATGATTTTAGCGCTTACAACATTACCAAGTTTGGCAAAAAGCTCACGCAATTCATCACTTGTTAAACTGAATGGTAGACTACCAACAAATAATTTCATTTTTTTCTCCTTTTAACTTAGAGCCATATTTCTGCCCAGTAAACAAGGAGAGAAAAGATGGTCTAGAATCGTTCATTGTGAAGCTCCTAAATAGGCCATTTACAATAATAACCTTTAATAGGAACTTCCTTCTGAGAAGTTTATCAGGTAACTACATTTTTAGCGATCATTTTGTATATTTTTTTTCTTTATGATTTTCATTGTCGTTGTTATGATCCCGGCAAAAAGCCAGTAAGGAAGTGAAAATGCAGAACAAAACTACACCAATGATGGCCCAATGGGA
>JAJFMB010000078.1 GCA_021772355.1 Chlamydiota bacterium
AAACTTCATCATGTTCTTGAAATAATGTTTACACATTACCTTTCTACCACTGTCAAATAATCATTTGCGAGATTCGATGATTTCGCTTTTCGCTTTCGAAGCATTTCCGCTTTAAAAACGATCGAGATCATAGCGAATGCGAGATTTATTGCGCAATAGCTTTATTCACGTTTTCTGCAAAAAGTGCAAAACCCCCAAAAAAGCTACAGATATGAAGAGAGTAACAACCCTTCGAATTTTCCTTTATATACCACTAATATATAGGACTTTATGACACCATGTGTCTCTTTGGCCATTAAGACATTTTCAGAGCTTACTTGTTTAATGCAAAAGCAGACTGTTTTTCGCCGAAAGGACGTTTTCAGGGTGGACTATCTACACGCGTGACGAGCTTCATCATTTATAATTGGAACAAATTACGCTCTTTCCAACCTGATTTTCCAGATCTTGGGAATCGTTTGAAAGAGCAAACCTTGCCAAACGTGGGATAGGGAATTGAATTCATTTTCTTTATCTTTAAAAACTTTTTGAAAATGATGTGCATACTCTCTTGCAAATTGTTGAGTATCTTTCTCTACTAAACTAGTCCAGTTGTTTTGATTAGGTGGAACATAAAAATCTTTATGAAGGTTAAGCATCAGTATAACGATAGGATATATATGGGAAGCAAACTTCAATCCCTTATTAATTTGTTCATTAGACATTCCCTTCTCTTTTAAATCTCTCTTCAAAGTGGTATGCAAAGGTGGCCTTTCTTGTCCGACGACCTCTTCGAAGACATCGGCGCTAAGCTGATCGTAAAGAGTTGTAAAAATATAAACATTTAATGCTTGCTCGGAATCCCTTGCATCTGTAGAGCCAAAATTAGCACCAATCATCGCTTGATAGACCTTAATGCTCTCAGCGACAAGGGAAAGTGATAAGAGTTCTGTTTCGCTAAACGGTAAGTTTTCTCGGACCATCATCATATTTTCAAAAATATTTAACGGAAGAATAATAGCTCGTCCACTGAGCGTATGGACGTCTGTCACATTCTTTAACGCTTGGATATCATCGACCAATTGGGATATTAAAGAATCTAAGATTTTTTGTACTTGAGCTGCTGAAATATTCTTTTGATCGGGGCATTCATGATGGATTCGATGACGATGAATATTCGTTGAGTCCAGCGGTTCCATTATACAATCACCTTTTTTAACTAAATTTCAATATGCAAATTTTACATTTTTTTATCATTATTTTTATAAGTTAGTAAAAGACTCCTACAGAATGGAAATTATTTTTTAAAAATAGCACTAAAGATATAAGTGGAGATGGCCTTGTTGCATAAATATTGCCCAGGAGATTTTATGCAACAAGGCCAGTAGAGATTGCACAATCTGACTTGCTGAAGCAAAAAAAGTGTTTACGAGGTGAGTCCATGAGAAGTGACTCATGAAGGAAGTTACTATTGACGACAAGTAGAACAGTGAAGACGCAGCTTCAGAGACCTCTACGAATTGGCTACACCTCGTGAACGCTTACTAGATGATAGCTTTGTGATCAATATCGAGATCGGGCAGTTTCTAGAACTCCACCCCTGCAGAAAGACTGATCCCCTGTAATCCTAAATCACCTCTGTTGGACTGCGCAATACCCAAAGAAGCCGCATCTTGAGAAATGGCAAGGGCGCGAATTTGATTTTGTCCAAAGTATAGGTGTTGTTCCCAGGCAAGTTTTACCCAAAAACCAAGACAGTCATTGATTGAGGAAGTCCATAAGATACCTAATTCAAAATCCGCAATGGCGCGCTGAAGCTCTAAGCGTTCTTTTTGCTTTGCACGAACATTGGATTCAAAAGAGTCTCCAGTGGTGCGAGACGAAATATCTGCATAGTAATTTTCATGGATTTTGAAGTGTCCTTTAAGCAGAGCAGCCGTAACGCTGCCAACAAAACTGAAGCCACATCCGATTTGATAGTCTGCATCTAGGCCAAATAACAAACCGGCACCGCTAAAGTTATTCGTAATACGAATTTTTTCTTTAGAGGAATCTTTAGTAAAAACACTTGCTGCTTGAGAACGACCAAAAAATTCATTACAGAGGTTGTAGGTTTGATCGATAGCACCTATTCGTATCCCGAGACGAGGTTTAATGCAGAAGCAATTTGTAGGATTGATCTCGTAACCCGCTTCTACATCCACCATATCAAGACGAAATTTCAGATCAGCATTTGCTTCAATATCTAATGAGACTGTCTCATTTTCGATAGGAATAAGAAACTGTAAATAAATTGGCTCAACAAAATTTGACCATGTGCCGACAAAAAAGTCCCCCTCGCCATTTTTTGCGGAAGTTTGAAGAGAGTCATTAGCGCTGCCGCGATAATGCACCCAGTGAGTTGAAAATTCAAGGCACGAGCATTGGGGATAGTAACCAGCACCTATCCGAAACCCAGTGTCCCACTTGAAATCGGGGGATTTGATTCGGGTTTTGGTTTCGCCAGTGGGGGAAAAAGTAACGGCATCGACAAATTGTGCACCAGAATGAATCATGCCATAGGCAAGGCCATTCTCATGAGGTTTAAAAAAAAGTGCATCTCCATAAAAATAAACACGTGAATCACAATCCGGCAAGTATGCGGAGGTAAGTGAACATTGGTCCCAGCAACAATCAGGCGTTTGCAAGGACTCAGCCTTTGTGTCCCCGATCGCTATCAGTGCAAAGATGCATAGTCCAATTATCTTATTCGGCCAATTCATTTGGGCGCTCCTTACTCTTTTTCTACCTTATTAAAAATTCACTTTTGCAGAAAATGTCCATCCTTGCATCGAAAGATCTCCTCGATTCGCCTGATCCACACCCAGTTGTCCCTTAGATATCGTGAAAGCGAAAGGTTGGATCTGATTTTGTCCATAGTAGTGATGCTGTTCCCAGCCTACTTGAAAGGCGATCGGGCATCCATCGCGAAAGAGATTTTTACTCCACCGCAAAGCAATCCCCATATCCAAAGTGGGACGAACGACATATATATCATCTTTTTGGGTGTTTACTTCGCTCTTTTGCTCACGAACTCCATCGATTGTCTGTTCGCTTTCTGTGACATTTTTCTGACGCAAATCAATCTGCCCTTTCATTGCGGAACCTGTGAATGTACCCACAATGCTAAAGCACGGCGTAAGGCGATATTCCAGATTCAATCCAAGTGCAAGCCCGGCTCCAAAAAAATCGTTTTTAAAATCGATTTCTTGGACAAAACCATAACGTTGGTTAATTGCTGCTTCAATCTGGCCATCGAGTTTATTAAAAAGCTTATATTTCTGGTCGATAGAACCCAAGCGCACGGCAATTGAAGGCTTAAGACGAAAACACTCTGTTGGGCACAAGGAATAGCCCGCTCCGATATCAACAAGATTGAGAGTGAAGTCTAATTCTGCACTCGCAAACTGCTCTTTTGTAAGTGAATCAAACACCTGTTGTGGCTGTATTAGAGGAAAAAGCTGTGAAAAAGTGTTTCTCGACCAAGTTCCCACAAAATAATCCGGATCGTTCTTGGAAACAGTTGTTCTACCTTCCGCCTCCCCACAGAAATGTAGCCAATCGACATAGAGGTCAACTGGAGTGCAGGCAGGCTTTGCATCAAAGTGTAATCGAAAACCAACATCCCATCTAAAATCGGGGGACTGGAGTTTTGTACAGAATCTATGTTTTTCTTCCTCTGTACTAAAGGAAGAGATTGGAAAACGCCCTCTGTTGAGCGTTCCATAAGCAAGCCCACCCTCTTGGGGCTCGAAGTAGAGAACGTCGACCCTGAAAGAGTAACATGTACAAGGATTCTCCTGGCAGACCCAATCGGAACAGTTTGTAAAGGAACATGGTGCACTTGAATACGTTTGCGCCACGCCTGTTCCGCTTAGACCTATAAGAGAAAAAAGCATTAGCAACAGGGTTCTCGAAATCTGCCACTTCATGTCACGTCTCCTCGCTTTTTGCATATCTTGTATTACCGTCATTAAAATTCTACTATGGCCGCTAGGCTCCACCCACTCAAGCTAAGATCGCCGTGATTTTCTTGTGTCACTGGGGATTGTAACCCATACTGAGAACCGGAGTTCGCAAAGGGTTGTTCAAAGAAATTTCCCTTGATAAATCCAATGGATTGAAATTGGTTTTGAGCAAAGTA
The DNA here is from genome assembly GCA_021772355.1 of Chlamydiota bacterium. Lineage (GTDB taxonomy): Bacteria > Chlamydiota > Chlamydiia > Chlamydiales > JAJFMB01 > JAJFMB01. The sequence continues at coordinate 4,163 of JAJFMB010000078.1, forward strand.
CAAGTGATTTTCCCAACTCAACTGCAAGATAAAGGAACAGGCGTCCTGATTAAAAGAGATGCGATAGCGTATTCCGATTGCCGAATCGAGGATAGCTCTATAAGCATCGAAGTTATCTTTCTGTGTGTCCTTAAAAAAAGAGTTCAAGATAAACTCATTAGTGAATTCAGCACTGACTTTGTATCTTTCGCACACATCAAAGCAGCCCTTTAATATCGTTGCTTCACCAGATCCATAGAGACTCAAATTACAGCCGAGGTCATATTCAAACAGCATACCAGCGTGGATGCCATATCCCCTAAAGTCATTATTCAGCTTAATTTTTTCCTTCGCTTGGGCTGAAAGCGGGTCTAAGATATTGGTAAAGGCCTGATAAGAGTTTGCTAAATGATACTTTTGATCAATATAGGCAATACGCACACCAAGTGAAGGTCTAAATCGCATACAAGATGTCACAGAGAGGTTGGTGTTAAGATCGAAGTCAATGATATTAAAATCAACATCGAGCTTTGCTTGAGCAACTGAATCAATAACGTTCGTATTAGAGCCTTCGACAGGAGCGGCAAATATACCATAGAATGCAGGGCCGAATTGATTGCGCACGCCGGGAAGTAAAGACCAATTACCTGTAAAAAGCTCACCATCATTATTCTGAAAATGCGTTCTGGTTTTGTCGTTGGCATTTCCTTTGAAATGCATCCATTTTGCAGAGAAATCCCAATCGGAACAAACCGGTTGATAAGCTAAGGAAACACGAAACCCGGTGTTCCAATGGAACTGTGGACTTTTTACACGCGAGTGATACTCAAAAGTACCGGGAGCAAACTGCGTCACACCGAGCGCATCGCCCGCATATAGATTATCTCCTTTTGTAACAAGACCGTACGCAATTCCATTTTCAGAGGGCTTCAGAAAAAGCGCTGCCCCGGTAATGGAAAGATGCCCGAGATTATTGCGCGAAGAGGGTAGTTCCAACTCTGCAAATGAAACTGAAGGTCCATACACAAAAAGGAGTAGCATTGAGAGTAACGCATATTTTTTCATCATGTGCCAATTCATGTCGACGCTCCTAAAACATTTGATAGAATTTCATAAAGAAACATTTTTTCTTTGTCAAATTATTTTGCCATTAAATAACATTTCCCTCTAAAGTCTCTGATTAATATGGAAAAGACACAAAAATCACAACGCATAGTCGCAATCCTTCAGCTTTGCCTAGTCTTTACATTAATCTGCTGGTTGATGGGCTACCCTTTTATGGGACAACTGTTCGCAACAAAATCAAAAATTCAGCTCGTAGAGACTGTAATGGGCACTTTTGGAAGTGACCTTTCTAAAATGCAGCACAACAAAGAGCGATTTAACTCGCTACCACAAAAAAAACAAACTACTCTGCATAACTATCATAGCGAACTTTCGCGACATATGCAGCTCTCTTTCAGCAGCAAACTTGCACGCTCCTTTCACCTTATAATGTTTGAAATCTCTTTGCTTGAACGTCTTTGGATAGTTTTTTCCATTCTCGTTCCATTATTAATACTAATGCGTAGCGAAGGGGGAAGGCAAGCGGCGATTATCCTGCCTCTCATCACACTGTTTTACATGGCGGAAAATATTCGTTTTGGGCAAGCACTTGATAACTCCACAGAAGCGAAGCTATTTCCTTCAGAAAAAGTCATAATAGACAACCACCTCAAAGAACCAATAAGCCGCAGCATCCGTATGCAAAAAGAGCAGCTCACAATGGGTTGGCAAAATTACTTAATTTCTGAGTGGGCCTCTGAGAAACCATCTGATGATTCTCTCACCAGAGCTACGCAAGTCGAAAAAGGAGAACACGCTTTTTTTACTGCACGCGCTTTAGCCCAATCCACACATACCCCGTCATTAGATACGCGCTCTTTGCGCCGAAAACAACCCTTGCCTATCTTGTTGCTCTATCTTTTATGGAATTGTTTTTTTAGTTGGGTGATGCAACGGAGAGGTAAAGAGGTAGCATGCTCTTCTTGCTAACACGACCCTTTATCATCCATCCAAGTGATTATCAAGACAGTTACCTAACAAGTGTTTGGGAGCAAATTCTCCATCGAATACAAGTACAACCTATCAACGTGTTTTTTTTCGTCATCTTTATTCTTGCTGTTGCGCACACTTTTATTGCTCAACGATTCTCACTATTAGCAAACAATAAGGAAACGGTAGCCACTATAGGCGTTGAGGCGACACGCTTCCGAT
>JAJFMB010000079.1 GCA_021772355.1 Chlamydiota bacterium
ACTGCCGCACCTCTGTAGCCGTCGGAAAATGCATACTCCACCCCTATGAATCTCATTATATCATAAGGGGGGATTGGGTGGTAAGTTACTAATCTTTAAGGCTTTCTCTTTTTGCCAACGGTGATTTTTTCGCCGTTGAACTTTGTGAGGGTAAAGCCGTCAAAATTCTCATTTTGAAGGAAGGAGGCGTTATTAAGGATATCGATTGCCACCTTCTCACCAAGGAGAATGCCCTGAATGCCGTCGCTGCGGTAGTGGACACCGGCGTGGTCGCGGCCCAAGGAGATATTGGCAGCCAGCTTGTTGAGCTCATTGCCGACGGTGAGTTTGTCTCCTACATAGGACATTAACGATGTTGTGTCGCCAGGATTGACAACTTGAGGATCGTCAAAAATGTAATTCTCATTGAAAAAAGCTTTGAGGATAGTGGCACAGGCGCCTGAGATTGTTGCATGGCCGGCCGGATAGGAGGGGTGAGCGGGAGAGCCTTCAGGGTAGACCTGTGTTAAGAAGTTGGTCGTATTTCCCGCTAACCCTGCTGAGTCCATCAACTTCTGCGGGATACCGAGCTGTTTGCCGTTAGCCTGCTCGTTGACGTAGAAGCCATACTCTTCGGGGCGTAGTCGGCGGTTTACTTGCCATTTATGAAACCAGGCAGCTTTGAGACCCTCTTCGATCGCCTCAGAGATCAGCGCTAATGCTTGCGCGAACCCATAAGATACAAAACCCTCTTGCGTCAGGTTAATTTTGTAGGGGTTATTGGGGTCAAGAGCATCAGGGCCATAACTCATAAGTATACAAAGAGCGTTAATGAAGATCTGGCCTGGGATGTCGTCGTGGACGAAGTTGGCGAGGTCGCGTGCTGTGTTGAGATAGACAGGTGTGGCGGTTTTCAAATATGTACCAGCGGGTGGGCCACCATTGACTACCTGAAACCATGAATTAAAATCGGTCATGAAGTTATTTGTGGTCTCGGATGTTGGCTGTTTCTGCTCAAACGGTTGGGGGCCGTAGGGGACATCGAGGTAGAGAAACTGCGAGATGTAGGGACCAAGCAGATCTCCTGGCGTTTCGCCGCGTAAGAAATTCGCCGGCGTTGTTGGTCCAGTAAACTCTTTGAAGGTCGCTAGTTCCGTGCAGGCTTGCGCTACAGTTGCGTTACCGGAGTAGTCGCTAAAGGGGATATCTCTAACCAAGACGGTCCAGTAGAGCTCCACCATCTCAGCTCCGGACTCATTGGAGGCGAAGGCGGGGGCAGGGGGTAGGGCGTTTAACCAAGAGTCACAAGCAGACAGTGAGTAGGCTAAAGATCCTTGTGGATTGACGAGTTTTCGAAGTCCGGTCCCTAAGGTGATCGCATCGAAGTCTGTCGGTTTGTGAGAATAGAGGGCTAAAAGGAGTGTGCGAAACGCCTCTTGGTTGATGTAGCCTGTCCCTTGGTGCCTAAGAGCTTTTCCAAAAGAGCCTCTTAGGTCACTATACCTCTCTTCATCGCCGTTGATGAGCTGTTTGGGGAGAGGTTTGTTGCCATCAAATTGTGTTACAGCGGATTTGATGGTCGACATTTCAATTAGACGCTGCAGACGCTGCGTCTCGAAAAACTTCTGGCTGCTTACGGCAAAGCAGAGAAGAGGACAAAAAAGAAGCGATAAAGAGAGAGCTTTACGCATAAATTAAACTCCTTAGAATGTATAGCCCACAAAGGCGCGCAGTCCATAGTACCAGCGGATTGTGGGAGAGATTGAGAGGGTAGCTCCAGAGGGGTGCGAAATGGTGACACCGCCATATTTTGCATAGTCGAAGAAGGGAACAATCTGAAGGTAGAGACAACTTGAGCTAAAGCTAACAGGTAGTTCAGCCCTCGCGCCATACGCCTCTTTGTTATCGAACTGCTCACTGTCCATATGGAGACGAGAGTAGACATCAAATCTCCACTCACCGCGAAATCCAAGTTGAAAGCCGGGGCAGGGCATCCAGTTGAGGTAGCAGCCGGCAGGAACAAATAGGGTGTCATAACGGTAGTGAAGCGAAGTCTCATTTGGATTTTGCCAGTTGCTAAAACGGTCCCATCCAAAGCCGCTGTAGGGGGCAATGGAGAAGCATCCGCTGCAGGTGACAAAGTTATAGCCGATTTGCCCATCAACGAAATACTCTTCGATGCGGCTTTTCTGTCCTGGATCGCCCCAGAGATACTCAGCGCTCCAGCTTCCCTCAAAGTCGACAAGGGTAAAGAAGTCGCAAAACTCATAACCAACGCCCGCAGAGACGCCGCCGAGATAGCCATTCAATTTGTTAGGGTTGTCAAACTTGAGATGGGCATAGTTAAAATGAGGTCCCAGGTAGGCTGTGAAGCTGTTTGCTGAGACTGTTGCAGCGAAATATAGAAGAGGGATTAGTATCTTTTTCACGTCGAATACCTAAATTGTTGTGAAAGCTTAAACTCCTAAAGTGTAGCGCCAAAAAAGCGTAAATTCAAGAGGAATTTTAGGGTAGTTTTTTGAAGTAGGTTTAAGAGGTCATAAGTGATTTTATTTTCAAAGATTAGCGTAAATAACAGAATGATAATATGTTACATATTTTTTAGGACCGTACTTATCCAGATTGCATAAATGTTACCAATTTGGTAACATTAGTGTATGAAGCTGGGTTGTAGAGATAGGTTGTTTGAGGTGGCTGATCGCCAGCAGGGGTACTTCACCTCAAAGCAGGCAGAAGAGTGTGGATATTACCGCTCACACTTCAGAAGGTTTTTAGAGTCCGGGGAGTGGATTAAAGAACAGAGGGGGATATACAGACTTTCGCGATATCCCATTCAAGAAAGGCCAGAACTTATCCTTTGGACAATCTGGAGTAGAAACAAGCATGGAGAACCTCAAGGGGTTTGGTCTCATGAGACTGCTTTAGATATTTATGAATTGACAGACGTCATGCCTGCAAAAATGCATATGACGGTGCCAAAAAACTTTAGAAGATTTCAATCTATTCCTGAAGTTTTAGCTCTTCATTACCAGGATTTGTCTTCTGAGGACGTAGAAATCCGTCAAGGGTATCGGATAACAAAGCCACTTAAGACAATGATTGATGTAGTAAATGATCAAAGCATTTCCCTTGAGCAGGTACAGATAGGTGTTCAACAGGCGATAAAGAAAGGGTTATTTTCTAAAATTGAAATTGAAAGAGATGAAAGGGCAAAAGCTCTATTGAGGTTTATCGATGATCAAAAGTTTTAGTTCCCCAACAGATTTTAGAAAAAGCTTGGAATCAAGATTGAAAAATCATGCTGATCAGACGAAAGAGGATTTGCAAAGATTAAGACGTAAAGTCGCCTTTGATCGGTTTCTGGCAAGGACATTTAACAATAGTGAAGAATTAAGGTTTCTCCTAAAGGGTGGGTATTCAATGGAGTTGCGGTTCAATATGGCACGTGCCACTCGTGATCTCGATTTAACTTACCTTAAGAGGTTCAAAGAGCATCAAAAGGAAGATCTTCCTGAACTCATCTATCAAGAGCTTCGAGATATTTCCCAAAATGATATGAACGATTTTTTTGTTTTCCATATTGGTGAAGCTGAAATGGACTTAGAGAATGCGCCTTATGGTGGAGCGCGTTATCCAGCCTCATCTACTATTGATGGTCGTCTCTTTGTTCGTTTTCAGATCGATGTTGGACTCGATATCATGGCTAATCAAATTGATAAGGTCAAAGGGGTGGATTGGCTCGATTTTTGCAATATTCCTTCACCAGTGATGTTGATGATTTCCAAAGAACAGCAATTTGCCGAAAAAATTCATGCATATACACTGCCCCGAGGAAATCGGATAAATTCTAGGATTAAGGACCTGGTAGATTTACAGCTATTTTTTTGAAGAGAAGAGATTAGATCTAAGAAGCTGCCATGAAGCTCTTCAAAAGGTCTTTAGCGTAAGAAATACGCATCCTTTGCCCAAAAGCCTGGTAGCTCCGCCAGATCAATGGGGTGTTCACTTTCAGAAACTTTGCAAGGAGTGCGGTTTATCCCCTAACATGAGTGAAGCTTTTGATAAGGTTAGTTCTTTTTTTCTGATGGTTGTTGCAGAGTCATTTCCTCAAAATCACTGATTAGCCAACCCAGCTAACAGGTAAGGTATTAAATTCCAAAATTGTAGCGCCAAAAGAGAGTAAATTCAAGAGGAATTTTAGGGTAGTTTTTGGAGGCGACGCCGATGTAGCCTTCGATGCCGAAGAGGCCCCATTCGCAAGCGCTCCATTGGTAGGCGAGGCCGAGGTCTAGGTTTTGATGGGCTAAGGAGCCGTAGCCTTTGAAGGGTTGGTCGCAGCGAAGTGTTTGATCACCAAAGCCGATCCAGCTACGGGCGAGGAGGGCAAAGTAGTGGCAGTCATACATGTTGTATTCAAAGGCTAAAAGTCCCTTGCCCCAAGGGGTTCCACGGTCGGCGATGCCTACGGCTAGGTCTAAGAAGCCGCGGAAGATCCAGTTCTCGAAGATAGCGTACTCTTTTCCAACAGCTGCGTGCAGCTCAAACTCCCACTCGCCAGTGTGGTAGAGGATCTCTTGCCGAAGGCTATGGTTTGTGTTGATGGCAAACTGCAGACCTGTGGTGAAGCTGACACAGTCGCCGACGATATCGTCGCACCATTTGGTGTTGACGAAGAGGAGCCACTGGTTGAGGTTGAAGTTAAGGTGGCGAGTGTCGGCAAGGTCAACTTGAGAATAGAAGAACCAGTCGGGCGCCCAGGTGAAATTGAAACTGGCGCCGATGATGTTGGCGTAGTCGGACGTGTTGCCATCGCCCTCGCAGTCGAGTCTGTCGTAGTGACGAAAGGTGTAGTAGGGGCCAACTTCGAATTCTTTGTCGCGTCCAAACCAGGGGTTATAGTGCAGATCGAGTGCGCAAAGTGAAAGGGGAAGTAGGAGGAGGAGGTAGCGCATCAATTATTCTCTTGCTGCAAGCCAACGTTCAGCCTCTAGGGCGGCCATGCAGCCGCTGCCAGCAGCGGTGATAGCTTGGCGGTAGGTGAAATCCTGAACATCGCCACCGGCAAAAACGCCTTCGACACTTGTCTGTACAGTTCCGGGTTTGACTTTAAGGTAGCCGTTGGGATGGAGATCGAGCTGACCATTTAAAAACTTAGTGTTAGGCGTATGGCCGACAGCAAAGAAGAGCCCTGCCGCTTCGTGCGACTTCTCCTCTTTGGTTTTGACATTTTGAATCGTGACAGACTCCACAAGTTTTTCGCCCTCGACTTTTGTGACGACGCTATCCCACAAAATAGTTACTTTGGGATGCTTCATGGCGCGCTCTGCCATAATTTTAGAGGCGCGCAGCTCTTCGCGGCGATGGACAATGTAGACTTGGCTGCCGTAGTTTGTGAGAAATAAAGCCTCCTCCACAGCTGAGTCGCCGCCGCCGATTACATAGAGCTCTTTGTCGCGGAAAATGGGTGCGGCGCCGTCGCAGATTGCACAGGCGGTGACCCCCTTTTGCCAAAGTTCGCCGTCATGTGTGCCGGGGATGTCGAGGCGTTTGGCCTCCGCGCCGGTGGTGATGATGATGCTTTCGGCTTCGAAGGAGGTGTGAGAGCCTACCACTTTGAAGGGGTGAGAGCTGAGGTCGACCGACTTCACATCTTCGTTGATGTAGCAGGTTCCAAAGCGCTCCGCCTGCTTACGAAAGAGATGCATCAGTTCAGGGCCCTGAACACCATCAGGAAAGCCGGGGTAGTTTTCAACATCTGTTGTCGTCATCAGCTGCCCGCCCGCCACGCCGGAGAAAAAACCTTCGTAGAGTACAGGGCTTAAATTGGCTCTAGCACTATAGAGAGCGGCTGTATAGCCGGCCGGTCCTGATCCAATGATAACAAGTTTGACACGATCCATGATTAATCCTTTTTTGACGCACTATACCATAAGCCTTTAATTTTTGTGTCCCTATCTCTATACTTAGGGTTTATGTATATAGCATTCTTCGCCTATTTTGCCATACTTCTCGCGGTGGGCCTTCTTACACATCGCAAGAATACATCGGAAAGTGACTTTGTAATGGGCGCGCGCTCAATGAATTTTTGGGTGACGGCACTTTCGGCTCACTCATCGGATATGAGCGCCTGGCTCTTTATGGGCCTTCCCGGTGCAGTATTTTTTTTAGGTGTTCCGCAAGGCTGGATCGCTATTGGACTTGTTTTCGGCATGTTTCTCAACTGGAAATTTATCGCGCCAAAGCTTCGGCAGATGACTGAAGAGATGAATTCTGTGACGCTTCCCACATTTTTTGAACAGGTTTTCAAAGATAAAAGTGGTGTTATCAGGCTTTTGAGCGTCGTTATGAACTGCTTCTTTCTTACCGTTTATCTAACGGCAGGGATCGTGGCGATCGGGATTATTACTGAGGCGCTTTTTGGAATCGATTACGTAGTTGGCATTTTGGTGATGATGCCGATTTTGATGACCTATGTCTTGGTTGGGGGGTATGTAACTGTTGGTTGGGTCGATTTTTTTCAAGGAATCTTTCTGCTTATCGCTATCATTATTGTTCCCCTTTTAGCCTATTTACAGATAGGTGGGGTTGACGCGATTGAGATTACCGCTCGAACAAAAAATCTCTATCTTAGCTTGATTCCAACGAATAATCCAACTGCGGGCCTTTGCGTCTTTCTCTACGGTCTTGGCTGGGGTCTTGGCTATTTTGGGCAGCCTCATATCATCACAAAATTTATGGGAATCAGCTCTGTTTCAGAGATTCGTAAGTCGATGTGGGTCGGCATGAGCTGGCAGATTATTGTCCTCACTTGTGCCGTGATGGTGGGCGTTGTGGGAATCGCCTTCTTTCCCTTAGGGCTTCCCAACCGAGAGCTGGTCTTTGTGGAGATGGTACAACAGCTCTTTACCCCTTTTGTTGGAGCCTTCCTTCTCTGTGGGGTCATAGCGGCCAATATTTCGACCACAGATTCGCAGATTTTGGTCGTTAGTTCGATGATCTCTGAAGATCTCTTTAAAGGGCTGCTTCCCGATAGAGAGGGGATACTTCTTAAAGTCTCTCGTATCAGTGTGATAGTGGTTTCAGTGATCTCGACAACAGCTGCCTTAATGATCCCTCATGTGGCGATCATGTCGATTGTCGAGTATGCCTGGTGCGGTCTGGGAGGAACCTTCGGCCCTGTCGTATTGGCGGCGCTTTTTAGCAAGCGGGTCAACCGCTATGGCGCCATCTCTGGGATCGTTATTGGGGGGCTTCTGACTGCTTTTTGGCCCTTTGTTAGTGACGATCTGGCCGCGTTTTGCATCATCCCGATCATCCCCGCCTTTATCACCTCGACTTTCGTTATCCATTTTGTCTCCTACTTAAAGAGACACTGAACAATTCATGTGGGCTGCTCATCGGCCTTTTTGCCTCAATTTTCTGAGTTTTGTAAGTCTCCTACTGTCAAGAGTATGCA